>CAIOAQ010000143.1 GCA_903856025.1 uncultured beta proteobacterium | reverse complement strand
TGCCGAGCGACCCGCAGCAAGGCGACATTTTGCCGATTGCGGTGATTTCGCTGGTGCTGGCGTTCATCGCCACGCTGTATCCCAGCTGGCGTGCCAGTCGCGTCAACCCGGCGGAGGCGCTGCGCTATGAGTGATGTGAACATGATCCCAAAACTGGTGCTCAGTGCCCGTGGCCTGACCAAACGGTTCACCGAGGGGCGGTTGGACGTGACGGTGCTGCAAGGTGTGGACCTGGACGTGCACTCGGGCGACACATTGGCTATCGTCGGAGCCTCCGGTTCGGGCAAAAGCACCTTGCTGCATTTACTC
The DNA here is from genome assembly GCA_903856025.1 of uncultured beta proteobacterium. GTDB lineage: Bacteria > Pseudomonadota > Gammaproteobacteria > Burkholderiales > Burkholderiaceae_C > Rhodoferax. Next base: position 4,564 of record CAIOAQ010000143.1, on the reverse strand, counting down.
GGCGGGCTGGACGCACCCACCAACGGCTCTGTGCTGCTGCTGGGGCAAGACCTGGCGCATCAGAGCGCGGCTGCCCAAGGCCAGTTGCGCAACCAGCATCTGGGTTTTGTCTACCAGTTTCACCACTTGTTGCCTGAATTCAGCGCGCTGGACAATGTCGCTATGCCACTATGGATTCGGCGTATGTCCCATGCAGATGCTGCGCTTATAGCTACAAAAATGTTAGCAAGCGTGGGGCTGGAGGGGCGACTGCACCATCGCCCCTCGGAGCTTTCAGGGGGTGAACGCCAACGGGTGGCGATTGCCCGCGCGCTGGTCACACAACCGGCCTGCGTGCTGGCCGACGAACCTACCGGCAATCTGGACCGCGCCACCGCACAGGGTGTGTTTGACCTGATGCTGGAGCTGGCGCGCACCCAGGGCACGGCGTTTGTGGTGGTGACGCACGATGCCGCTTTGGCGGCCCGGTGCCAGCGCCAAACGACCCTGCTGCAAGGCAAGTTGGCGTAACAGACGCAACCTGAGGCGGTGCAAACCCGAGGCGTCAATGTTGCGCCATGGACTCTGCCTGGATGGCGGTCAGTGCGATGGTGAACACGATGTCGTCGACCAGTGCACCGCGTGACAGGTCGTTCACCGGCTTGCGCAAGCCTTGCAGCATCGGCCCCACCGACACGACGTTGGCAGAGCGTTGCACCGCTTTGTAGGTGGTATTGCCGGTATTGAGGTCGGGGAAGACAAAAACTGTGGCCTGGCCCGCCACGACACTGCCCGGTGCCTTCTGGGCGGCAACGTCCTTGACGGTGGCGGCGTCATATTGCATCGGGCCGTCAATCACCAAGTCCGGCCAACTTGCTTTAGCCAGTTCTGTGGCCAAGCGCACTTTTTCGACATCATCGCCAGTTCCGGATTCCCCGGTGCTGTAGCTGATCATGGCAACTTTCGGACTGATCCCGAAGGCCAGTGCACTGTCTGCGCTCTGTTTGGCGATATCGGCCAGCTGCTGGGCTGTGGGATCGGGGTTGATCGCGCAATCTGCATAAACCAGCACCTGCTCCGGCATGAGCATGAAGAAGCATGATGAAACGATGGACGATCCGGGGGCCGTTTTGATCAACTGCAGGGCAGGACGCACGGTGCTGGCTGTCGTGTGGACGGCACCGCTGACCAAGCCGTCGACTTCGTCGACCGCCAGCATCATGGTGCCAAGTACCACAGTGTCTTCCAGTGCAATCGAGGCTTGACCCGACGTGATGCCCTTGCTTTTACGCAGCTCCACCATGGGCGCAACGTAGCGTTCGGCGATCTGACTGGGGTCGAGAATCTCAAGTCCAGGTGGCAACTCGATCCCAAGTGAGTCAGCGACCGACTGGATGACCTTGCGCTTACCCAGCAGCACGCAGCGTGCAATACCCTTCTGGGTACAAATCACCGCTGCACGAATCGTGCGCGGCTCATCGCCTTCGGGCAGCACGATGCGTTTGTTGGCAGCGCGAGCCTTCTGGATGAGTTGGTAGCGAAAGGCAGGCGGCGACATTCGGGTCGACGCGGCAAGCTCCAGTCCCGCGCAAATGGCGTCGCCGTTGAGTTGCTCTGCCATGCTGTCGATCACGGTGTCCATGCGGCTCAAATCGTCCTGTGGCACTGCCATGGGTAAACGGCTAATGCGCGCGGCGGTTTCATAGCTGTCGCCATCGGTTCTCAATACGGGCAATCCACTGTGGAACGCGCGCGAACCAAAGCGCTCGATCCGCGGGCTGATAAAGCTGTGATGGGTCAGCACCAAACCGGCCAGCTCGATGCCGTTGCTTTCAGCCAACGCGACGGCCAGAATGACATCGTCACGGTCGCCAGCGCTGATCACCAGTGCCCCCGGTGTCAGGCGCGCGATCACTTCGGTGACGGATCGGGCAGCCAGCACCGTATCACGCACGCGTCGGGTCGCGATTTGACCTTCAATCATGACCTCCGCGCCAAGATGGCGCGCAATATCAATGGTGCGTGGCGCGGACAACGCCGGGTTGTTTTCGATGACCCCCCAAATCGGCACGCCGTCGAGTTGTTCGGCTACCGCTGCTTGGTCGAAGTCGGCTTCTGCACGGTTAAAAATGACCCCCACCACTTGGCGACCTGCTTGGCGGACCTGTGCAATCAGGTAGTTGGTCTGCACAAGACCTTCTGCGTCCGCCCCACTGGCAACGAGCACCACGTCAGCCTGCAGGCTTCTGGCGATGTCACCAGACAGGCGCGGAACGAAGGTTCGGCTTGGATCGGCCTGCATGCCTTCAACCACCAACACGTCAGCCCCTTCGGTGGCAGACATGGTCAGACTGACAATTTCTTCGAGTAATTCGTCGGTTTTTCCACTGGTGATGTACTGTGTCACCAGGCTCATTGGCAAGGGATCTGGTGTGTTGGTGACCTTGCAGATATTTCTTGCGAACAGAACCGACGGTTCGGTGTCTGGTGTGCTTTTGGTGATCGGTTTGACAAATGCAACCTTCAAACCACGCCTTTGCAGTGCCCTTAAGAGTCCGAGTGACACAGAAGTGAGGCCGACATTGGGTTGTGTCGCCGCAACGAAATACGAACGCATGGTGAAAACTCCGCTGGTAATTGCCAACCCTCCAGGCAGCTGGAGTAGAAATTGGGCAACGAATCATAACGCGACCTAGGGTTAACCCTAGGTGTAAGCCGACAATACGTCGATTTTCAGCTGAACTTGTTCGCTTACTGTCCAGATGTGCTGATCTGGGCGCCTGTTAAATTCGGGTATTGCTGCTCAGACAGCTGAATTTAAATCACTCAAAGTCAGCGAACCGCCCCGCTTCGCCGGTGTGGTCATGGGCACTGCCCTGGTGTTGCAATTGAACGTAGAAGGCAAGTTTTGTATCGGATGAACTGATGTGGTCTATCAGCCAGGCGGATAAAAATGCTTCCAAATCCTGCATGCTGAGGGACTCATCGGCGACATTTTCGGCCACCTCGTTAAGCAGCGAAATCAAATCGGTGTGCTGGGCGATATGCATTTCCATTTCCGGGTATCCGAGCTTCTTCATGAGGTTTTCCTCATATTTGAAGTGACCGCGGGTGTACTTATACAAGCTCATCCCGGAGTTTGCCGAGCTGATCTTGTCACTGGCATTCAAAAATTTGTTCGCGAGCTCGTACAACACTTGGTGCTGTGCATCAATTTCGTGGTGACCGACCTCGTAGCTATCTTTCCATTCCAGCGACATATATATTCCAAGTGTGTTCTTTCACCCTGCTGTCCGACAGTCTATATGCTTGACCGGACGCAGACCTTGATAATCGTCAAGCCCAATTGACCGATTTGCAATGGATGGATGATCCTTACTGGCGCTGGATAGGCTCAAATCACTGGCCCCGCTGGTTGTGCAGTGATGCATCATTGATCAGGCGCATGGGGCGCAATTTTTGTCGTATCTGGTGCGTAGTAATAATCAACGCCGAACATGACTCCAATGGATGCCACGATGAACACGGCAACAAGTGTCCACAAAATCCAATGTTTGTGGGGTTCCTGCTTTGACTCTGTTTCTGCTGATTTTTCGTCTTGAGACAAGGTGGCTCCAATCCATGAAGGTGCTGCCGATGTTAGCCGTGAATTGAAGGCAATTCTGAAGTTTGGTTAACCAACGTTTGAAGCAATGAAGCTGCGGTATAGACTGGCGAGGGTTACCAATACTTAATAGCGAAAGTGATGCGAATATGAACATTCGAATATCGATTGTGATGCTGCCATTGGCCTTTGCAGTGACGTCTTCGATGGCCGCCACCATCATCGACTTGTGGGATCAAGTGCCGCCGCCGCCGGTGCCCAAACTGTCAGCTGCTGCAGTGAAGGCCAGTGAGACAGCGCTGTTGCTACTCGATATTGAAGAACTCACTTGCAACAAGGAGCGTCGTCCCCGGTGCGTGGCTGCCGTTCCATCAATGGCAACATTTCTGGAAAGCGCACGAGGCGCACACATGCCAGTTTTTTATAGCAATACGGGAGGCGGTTCGCGCGAGACCATTCTGCCGCTGGTAAGGCCCAAGGACGACGAGTCCATTGTTAAAGGCACGGTTGATAAATTTTTTGGAACAACGCTGGATGGCGAACTGAAAGCCAAAGCCATCAAGACAGTCATCATTTGCGGCACCAGCACATCGGGTGCGGCGTTGCACACTGCAACGGGTGCAGCGCAACGTGGGTACAAGGTTGTTTTGCCGATTGATTGCGTCCCAGGCTCAAGCCTCTATGAAGAACAGGCGGCGGTTTGGAGTTTGATCAATGGACCTGGCACAGCAAGAGTGCTCACCGCCACCACGCTAGAGGCTATCAAAATCGAGTAGTGGTTGCCGACCTGAGATATTTCAGCCCCCACAAAAATAGCCCACGAAAGGGCCATGTTTATGTGAACGTATCACCGACGCTGCCCACTCAGCTTCCCTGAGTCAACATCTTCCAAGTCAGTCCGAGCGGCACATCCGTCTTGAAGGACACCAGTTTCCTGGAAAGCCGCGCCATCTCAATGCCCTTGCGCAGCTGGGCACCAAC
>CAIOAQ010000142.1 GCA_903856025.1 uncultured beta proteobacterium | reverse complement strand
GGCTCGTGCATAATCAATTGCATGACGACCAACGAAAGTCTTGAGTTAAACGAAACAGCCGCCTTGGTGACATGGCGGCTGTTTCGTTTTTAAAACATTTTTCCCCCAACCAAGAGTTTTTTATGCCCTTGCCTACTGCTCCAAACAAACGTGCCGCTTTGCTGTCAGTACAGGACTATGACGTGCCTGCAAAAAAATCGAGGCGCAGTACCACTACACAAGTGCAGTCCACGCCTCAAGTTCTTGCACATCCAGTCATGTTGCCTGAAGTTAGTAAACCGGTAGAACACCGTTTGCAGGACGTACCTGCACCAACGGTGGCAGAGCAGATAAGCAACCGCACAGCTCGCAACGATAAATCGGTTAAAACCGCAGCGCCGAAGGCACGAGCGAAGCGCAATCAAGGCCCCGCTAAACTCTTTGTGCTGGACACCAACGTGCTGTTGCATGATCCAAGCAGTCTTTTCAGATTTGAAGAACACGACGTCTTTCTGCCAATGATTGTGCTGGAGGAGCTTGATGCCCACAAAAAAGGCATGACGGAAGTGGCACGAAATGGACGACAAGCCAGCAGGTCGTTGGACGCTTTGGCTGAACATCAAGGCTCTGACATCAGTGCTGGTTTGTTGCTTAATTCAACGGGGCACACCCAAGCACAAGGAAGGTTGTTTTTTCAAACCCAACTGCTCAGCTACGATTTGCCGGCAAGCTTGCCCCAAGGCAAAGCGGACAACCAGATTCTGGGTGTTGTAGAAGCGCTTCGCAAACAACATGCGCCGCGTGATGTAGTGCTGGTGTCCAAAGACATCAACATGCGCGTTAAGGCTCGCGCGCTTGGTTTGAGCACCGATGATTACCAAAATGACAAGACGCTTGAAGATGGCGACTTGCTGTACTCGGGTGTCTGTGCCCTGCCCCTGGATTTTTGGGTAACCCACGGCAAATCGGTGGAGAGCTGGCAACAAGGTGCTCAAACTTTTTACCGTATCAGTGGGCCAATCGTGCCTCAGTTGTTAATCAACCAGTTTGTGTTTTTTGAGGCACCTGGGGAACCCAATCTTTACGCCAAAGTAGTTGAAATTCGCGGCAAAACAGCGGTATTCAAAACACTCAGGGATTTCACACACCTGAAAAATGCGGTTTGGGGTATCACCACACGCAACCGTGAACAAAACTTTGCCATGAACTTGTTGATGGACCAGGATGTTGATTTTGTGACATTGACTGGCACAGCCGGTACCGGCAAGACCTTGATGGCGTTGGCGGCCGGTTTAACGCAGGTGCTTGATGAGCGGCGTTACACCGAGATCATCATTACCCGCGCCACGGTTAGTGTGGGTGAAGACATTGGCTTTTTACCAGGTACCGAAGAAGAAAAAATGGGTCCGTGGATGGGCGCTATGGACGACAACCTGGAGGTACTCGGAAAAACCGATACATCCGCAGGCGAATGGGGGCGTGCCGCCACCAATGAGTTAATTCGCAGCCGCATCAAAATCAAGAGCATGAATTTCATGCGTGGGCGAACTTTTTTGAACAAGTACGTCATCATCGACGAAGCTCAAAATTTGACCCCCAAGCAGATGAAGACCTTGATCACGCGCGCAGGGCCTGGCACAAAAATCGTCTGTATGGGCAACATTGCACAGATCGACACACCGTATTTGACCGAAGGGTCATCAGGGTTGACTTACGCAGTGGACAAATTTAAAGGTTGGCCGCACAGCGGGCATATCACCTTGGCTCGTGGTGAGCGGTCTCGTTTGGCAGATTTTGCAAGTGAAGTTTTGTGACAATTTATCGCAACTGAACAACACTTGGCACTGAACAACAGCAGGCTCCGATGGTCACCGAAATCAAGATTCGGTGGCACCATCCAAATCAAGTATTCAATAGCATTTTTTTTGCGTCAGGATAGATCATTGCTTCCTCTACCGCGATGTGTTGACTGCAAAGTTCAAAAAACGTGCCCGCCGTCTTTTCAAATTTAGCAACATCATCAATTTGTCCACCTTCAGCAATTTCCCTGAGAACTGGCGACAAATCTAGCCAAAATTTTTCAATCCAAAAGTGGTCTTCAATCAGGTCGCGAACTAAAACTACAGTTTCAGACTTACCGCTCGACAGCAGGCATGGAAAAACATCCTGCTCTTCGGCTGCATGGTGCCCCCTTGCAACGGTAGAAAAGAATATTTCTATCGAATCAGCCATTTTTCGGGTCGCGTCGTCTAGAGCATGACACGCTTTGGCATGATTTATCAGCGTGGCCAATTCGTCCAAATGCTGCTGAATTTGCTGGTGACAGGTATCGAGTGCTTCAAAGCTTCTGAATTTTGATAAATGGGGCATATATGGCCTGCTGCTAGTTGCGAAACGAAAAGAAATATTTCATATGAGCTGGGCGCGGCAAATGTAAACGGACATAAAGTGCCCAAATTGGAAAAATCACATGCTGACTTCAATCAACTCGACGACATCACTAAAAATTTAGATAAAGCCAGTACCTCGGTCAATTATTGGGTAAATCGTGAACGTTGAAGTTGCCTTATATCAATAGGCTATGCGCGCATTCCATAGTCGAAGGGAGATTCACCCTAATTTTTAACGCATAAACTGGGTTACGGCCTGCCTTTTTAAAAATCCCCCGATGCCCCTGAGGCCAGTGATTCGAACTTGGTGATGTTATTCAAGAACGTCAGCTTGACCACGCCGGTCGGACCGTTACGCTGCTTGGCAATGATAATTTCCGCTACTCCAGGCTCCTTGCATGCATCCTTGGTGTAGTACTCATCGCGGTAGATAAACATAATGATGTCGGCATCCTGCTCGATGGCGCCGGACTCGCGCAAGTCACTCATCATCGGACGTTTGTCAGGGCGCTGCTCCACGCTGCGGTTGAGCTGTGACAACGCAATCACAGGGCATTTGAGCTCTTTGGCCAACATCTTCAAGCCGCGCGAAATTTCGCCCAACTCCGTTGCACGGTTTTCACCGTCGCTCCCGTGGGAGCCACTCATCAACTGCAAAGAGTCCACCACAATCAAACCAAGTTGGCCGCATTGACGTGCCAGACGTCTTGCATTTGCACGAAGTTCACTAGAAGTTAACCCAGCAGTTTCGTCTATGTGCAATGAAATGGTTCGAAGTTTTTCGATGGCTTCGGACAAGCGAGGCCATTCCGAGTCAGAGAGCTTGCCGGTGCGCAAATGCCCTTGGTCAATTCGACCGATGGAGCCAACAATACGAACCGCGAGCTGTGCTGCGCCCATTTCCATGGAAAACACGGCGACGGGCAGGCCTTCATTGAGTGCGACATGTTCTGCTATGTTGATCGCCAGCGCCGTTTTACCCATGGATGGACGAGCCGCCAAGACCACCAGATCCCCCCCCTGCAAGCCAGCCGTCATGCGATCTAAATCATAAAAACCTGTGGGAACACCGGTCACGTCATTCGGGTTGTCAGCCATCTGCTGAACGCGGTCAAGCAGGTCCACTACCAAAGTGTCCATGGTTTGGAAGCCCTGCTTGGTGCGT
>CAIOAQ010000141.1 GCA_903856025.1 uncultured beta proteobacterium | reverse complement strand
GCCGAGCGCGCCCCGGCCGCCGCCGCTGCCGAGTTACCCGCGCCAGACGTGGTGCTGGCCGAATGGTCGCGCTGGCAGCAGCGGCTGTTGGCGCTGCAAACCCCGGCGCGCGCCGCGTGGACGGACGAGGTGGTGGCACAGCTGCGTGAAGCCGCCGCCAACAAGTCCCTGAAAAACTACCGCGCCGATTGGCTTGGTGGCTGGCTGGAACAAATGGCCGAGTGGGCGCAGGGCGGTGACATTGAGCTCAAAACGCTGGAGCGTTTCACCCACAGCACCTTGGTGGACAAAGGCTGGGCGCAAGCGGAGAACTTCTCCGTGTTCGATCAGCTGCAAGCCCTGTGCGACTGCCTGACGCAAGCGCCTGACGTGGCCGATGCGCTGCTGAACCACGCCGCCTCAGAGGCCAGCGCCGCCTACCAACGCGCCAAACAACAAGCCGCCCAGTTTGACTTTGCTGACCTGCTGCAAAACCTGTACCACGCCCTGCAAGCCCCGGATGGTCGACTGGCGGCTGCCATTGCCGCGCAATACCCGGTGGCGCTGGTTGATGAGTTTCAGGACACCGACCCCTGGCAGTTTGGCAGTCTTGTCAAAATTTATAGCTGCTTGCGCTTGATGGACGGGGGCTTGATCATGATTGGAGACCCCAAGCAGGCGATCTACAGCTTTCGCGGGGCCGACCTCGCCACCTACCTGCAGGCCCGTGCGCAGGCGCAAGGCATTTACACCTTGTCAGGCAACCACCGCGCAACCGCAGGTTTGGTCAACGCGGTCAACCATGTGTTTCAGAGCGCGTCTAAACCGTTTGGCGACGTGCCGTTTGAGCCGGTGACCGCCTGCAACCCCAAAGTCACCCCCTTGCAGGTGAACGATGCCCCGCAAGTCGCCATGACGGTCTGGCAGCTCACTGGCGACAAAACGCCCACCAAACCGGTGTTCATGGCCGACATGGCGGCGGTGTTTGCCACCCAGATGGTGATGCTGCTGCAGACCGGGGCGGCACAGCCGGGTGACATGGCGGTGCTGGTGCGTGACCGGTTTGAGGCCGCTGCGATCCGCGAGGCCTTGGCCACCCGTGGCGTGCGCAGCGTGTACTTGTCCGAGCGTGACAGCGTATTTGCATCGGCCCAGGCGCAAGACCTGTGGCGCGTGTTGCGCGCCGTGGCCCACCCCGGCGACACACGGCTGCTGCGTGCCGCTTTGCTGACCCACCTGTGGGGTTGGAGCTGGCCGCAGCTCGATGCCTTGCTCAGCGACGAGGCAGCGTGGGACACCCAGGTCGAGCAATTCCTGCAATGGCAACAGGTGTGGCGCAGCCAGGGCTTGCTGCCCATGCTGCACCGCATGTTGCATGACCAACAGCTGGCGCAGCGCTTGCTGGCCCAAGGCGCACCCGGTGAGCGCGCCCTGACCAATGTGTTGCACCTGGGTGAACTGCTGCAGACCGCCAGCTCCTCGCTGCAGGGAGAGGGCGCGCTCTTGCGTCACCTGGAAACCCAGCTGCGCCGCCCGGCCGCCAGTGCCGAGACCGCGCAACTGCGGTTGGAAAGTGATGCTGAGCTGGTGCAAGTCGTCACCCTGCACAAGTCCAAGGGCTTGCAATACCCGCTGGTGTTTTTACCCTTCATGTCCAACTACCGGGCCGAATCCAAAACCTCGGGCCGCCCCGACCAGGAGCGTCTGGCCGAAGACATCCGCCTGTTCTACGTGGCCCTGACCCGCGCCCAGCGCGCCCTGTGGCTCGGGGTGTCGCAGGTCAGCGGTGATGTGGATGGCAAAAAGCCAGAAGCCAAAAGCGCCTTGTCGGTGCTGCTGGGGCGCAGCGCGCAAGATGACCTGACCCAGCGGCTGGCGCTTTGGGCTGGTGCGGACATCGCGATACAGGCCGCACCGCCTGCCAATGACGCGGTCTATGCGCCACGCGACCCGGCAAAGGCCAGCAAAGGCGCGCTGCCCACCCGGCGCGTGATGCGTCGCAACTGGTGGAGTGCCAGCTTCAGCGCCTTGACGCGTGACCTGGAAAGCGCTTTTGCGGTGGCCAGCGAGCGTGACGACCGCGTGGCCGATGCCCAACTCGACAGCGCCGTGGCTGACGAAATACCGCCAGAGGCGCTTGTGCCGCCTGAGCTGTTTGCACCAGAGATCAGGTTCAACGCCTTTCCGGCAGGGGCCAGCTACGGCACGCTGTTGCACGACCTGTTGCAGTGGCAGGCCGAGCACCACTGGCCCGCCGGCCATGAGGCCGTGGAGCCAGATGAGTTGGCAGCACAACGCAGCCGCAGCGCCTGGGAACTGCAGTTGGCGCGGGCCTGCCAGCGTGCACACCTGAGCAACGAGGAACAAATCCTTCTGGACAATTGGATCACCCAGCTTGTTGTAACAAATTGGCCTCTACCCCTCATAAAACAAGAGAATAAAGCTATCAATTTAGGAATGATTGGTGCGCCAGGCCAGCCCTCATCCTGCTGGCCAGAAATGGGCTTTACCCTGCCGGTGCAGCGCGTGGGTAGTGGCTGGCTGGACCAACAAATTGGCCAACACGTCTGGCCAGACCAGCCTCGTGTCGCCCTGCAGCCACGCACGCTTGAAGGCTTGTTGACCGGTTTCATGGACTTGGTGTTTCAGGTGAACGGACGCTATTACGTGCTCGACTACAAGTCCAACCGCCTGCCGGATTACAGATCAGCCAGCTTGCAGACCGCCACCCTGGCGCACCGCTACGACGTGCAAGCGGTGTTGTATGTCTTGGCGCTGCATCGCCTGCTGAAAAACCGCCTGCCCAACTACGACTTTGACCAGCACATGGGCGGTGCGTTGTACTGGTTTGTGCGCGGTGTCGATCAGCCCGGTACCGGCCTGCTGGCCATCAAAGCGCCGCGGGTGCTGATTGAAGCCTTGGACAAGGCGCTGTCCCAACCCGTGGCAGAGGGGGCACACCCATGAACCCTCAAGCCATTGACCTGCAGCCATCAGCCACCACTCCTGATTCGCCATTGACGGCGCTTGATACGGCATTTGCCGATTTTTTGAGTGACAGCCAACCCAGCCCCGACCCCCGCCACCGCCTGCTGGCAGCGCTGACCAGCCACCAATACGGACGGGGCCACGCCTGCCTGGACCTGCAGTTGCTGGCCGAATTCGGCGTGGCGGCGCTTGGCTGGGATGCGCGTTTGCAAGACACCTTGCCGGTTGACTTGGTGGCAACGGCCCGCGACATGCCCTGGATTTCCGGCCCCGGCAGCCCGCTGGTGCTGGATGGGCAACGCCTGTATTTGCGCCGCAACTGGCAGGCAGAGCAGGCCATTCGCGCCTCGATCACCGCGCGTCTGGCACAACCAAGCGACGTGCCGGATAAGCTGAAGCACGCCATCGACAGTTTGTTTCCAGCGCTGCCCGACTCCAACGGTGACGCCGCAGGCAGCTTGCCTGACTGGCAAAAGAGCGCCTGTGCGCTGGCTGCCCGTGGCCGCTTCACCCTGATCACCGGCGGCCCGGGCACGGGTAAAACCACCACCGTGGTGCGGCTGTTGGCGCTGTTGCAATCGCAAGCGGTGCAAACCGGCAAGCCGCTGCGCATGGCCTTGGCTGCGCCCACCGGCAAGGCGGCGGCGCGTTTGGGTGAATCCATTGCGCAAGCCATTCAAAAACTGCCAGAACCGATGCGCTCGCACATTCCCGTTCAGGCGCAGACGCTGCACAAGCTGCTGCAGGTGCGCTCCAGCATCCGGGCCAGTGCGCCACCTGCATTGGCGCTGGACGTGGTGGTGGTGGATGAGGCTTCGATGATCGACCTGGAGCTGATGGCGCGTTTGCTGGCCGCCGTGCCCCTCTCAGCCAGTCTGGTCTTGTTGGGCGACAAGGACCAATTGGCATCGGTAGAAGCCGGTGCGGTGATGGGTCAGCTGTGCGATGGGGCAGAGCTTGGCAGCTACACGCCTGACACCGTGCAATGGGTTCATACCCAATGTGGCGAGCATTTGGAGGCCTGGTCGGGCAGCGGCTCGGCGCTGGCACAGCACACCGTGATGCTGCGTCAGAGCCGCCGCTTCGCCGCTGACAGCGTGATCGGCCAATGGGCTGGCGCGGTCAACGCGGGGGATCGGCAGCAGGTGCAGGCGCTGTGGTCGGCTGCACCACGCTGGTCCTTGAACGAACCCATGAGCGTGACCCGATTGGAGCCACGAACAAGCGTTGACCGCCATCTGACGGACCGGGTACGCGCGGGCTGGGGCGCGTGGTTGGCGGGTTTAGCATCGTTGGGGCCCAGCATGGACGACGCACAGGCCTTGTCCTTGCTGGACGCGTTTGGCCAATTCCAGGTGTTGTGTGCCATGCGCGAAGGGCCGTGGGGGGTGACTGCGTTGAACCGCGCGATCAGCCGCGCACTCGGTTTTCCCTTGGATGTCTGGTACGCGGGTCGTCCGGTGATGGTCACTCGCAACGACTACCACCTGAATTTGATGAACGGGGACGTCGGCATGTGCCTGCCCACCGCACAGGGGCTGCGCGTGGCCTTTGCACAAGGCGGTGAGGTGCGTTGGGTCTTGCCCAGCCGATTGGACGCGGTGGAAACCGTGCTGGCCATGACGGTGCACAAGTCCCAAGGCTCAGAATTTGACCAGGTGGCCTTGGTGTTGCCCGACAAAATGGCCCCGGTGCTGACCCGCGAGTTGCTCTACACCGGCCTGACCCGCGCCAAACAAGCGTTGACCTTGGTGGTGCCGCAGGCGGGCATCCTGCGCCAGGCTGTGGTGACCAGAACCTTGCGCAGTGGTGGTTTGAAGGGGATATGACCGAATCAGACCGGTGGTCAAGGATGGCCTGCACCGGGTTGCTCCGCTGTGTAAGATGACACCCTATGAAACATGATCCCCTGATCATTCAAATGTCTGCTGAAAACGTTCGTGCGGATGTGTTGGGGCGTCCGGTAGCCGTAGGCCTTGATCCGGCCATTATTCAAAAAATCAAGCAACGGGTGCCGATTTTCAGCGGCATGTCCGCCGATTGCCTGACGCGAACCTTGGGCCTTGCCGAGCATTTTGTAGTCAAAGCCGGGGTTGAAGTGTTCAATGAAGGCGAAGTGGGCGATTCGTTCTTTGTGCTGATCAGCGGGGAAATCCGTGTTGAAAAGCTCAGAAAAAACCAATCGGTTGAGTTGGCCCGATTGGGGTCAGGGCATTGTTTTGGTGAGATGTCGCTGGCGGGCAAGCACCTTCGCTCGGCCACGGTGCGGGCGCTGCAAGACTGCGTCATCATGCGGTTTCATCGCGCACAGGTGGATGCCAACCCGGAAAGTGCACACATCATCTACCGCAACATTGCGGGTATTTTGGCCAGCCGCCTGGAGACTTCCAGCGAACAATTGGCCGATTTGACGGGGCGTTGGAACGGTTCCTGAGGGTTGTCTCCTGGTGTTTTTAGAGCGCCGAGCCCAATCAACAGTGCATTTCGGGGCGAACGCGATGCTTGCAAATTTCTGTCCATAGAATGCTTTGGTACCCACAGGTTGCGCCTTGCAGCCTGTCGCTGGCAGGTAAAACCGACAGCGATTTCCATGGGTGGAGATGGTTTCAATCCAGGACATATATGACAGAACAAGCGTTTGATTTTGACTGGCTGGTGATCGGCTCCGGCTTCGGTGGCAGCGTCTCGGCGCTGCGTTTGTCGGAAAAAGGCTACCGCGTCGGCGTGCTAGAGTGTGGACGGCGCTTTGGCGATCAGGATTTTGCCGCCACCACCTGGCAGCTTGGGCGCTTTCTGTGGCTGCCGCTGCTGGGGCTCAAAGGCATTCTGCGTTTGACACCATTCAAGGACATTTTTGTCGCCAGCGGCTCTGGCGTGGGAGGTGGCAGTCTGGTGTATGCCAATACGCTGTACCGAGCCAAGCCTGAGTTTTTCCGCAACCCGCAATGGGCGGACACGGCCGATTGGGAACAGATTTTGCAGCCGCACTACGACACCGCCGAGCGCATGTTGGGTGTGCAAACCGTGCCGTTTGATTCCACCAACCAGCAGCTGATTCTGGAGCTGGCGCGGCATTACGGCACCGAGGACACCTTTCGGCGCACGCCCTGCGCGGTGTTCTTTGGCGAGGCGGGCAAGACCGTCAGCGACCCGTATTTCGGTGGTGAAGGCCCGGATCGCACCGGGTGTACGCGTTGCGGCGCATGCATGGTCGGTTGCCGGGTGGGGGCCAAAAATACCCTGGTGAAAAATTACCTGTGGTTTGCTGAAAAGCTCGGTGCACGCATATTCCCCGAGCATCAGGTGGTGGATGTCACCCCGCTGGGCGCGGCGGACGGCAGTGATGGGTACCGCATCACCACCGAACGCCCCGGGCCGTGGCCGTTCAAGGGCCAAAAAACCTTGACCGCGCGCGGCGTGGTGTTTTCGGCCGGGCCACTGGGCACCAACCAGCTGTTGGCCAACTGCAAACACGGCGGCTCGCTGCCACGTGTGAGTGACCGCCTGGGTGAACTGGTCCGCACCAACAGCGAGTCTTTGCTGGCGGTGCGGCTGCCGCAGGACATCAAAAACTGGAACGACGTGGCCATCAGCAGCAGCATCCACGTGGACCACGACACCCACATCGAGTTCGTCAATTACGGCCGCTACGGTGACGTGATGTCGCTGCTCAACACCGTGCTGGTTGGCAAAGGCAGCCGACTGACGCGCCCGCTGATGTGGTTGGGTGCCATCGCGCGCCACCCCGTGCAATGGCTAAAAACCCTCTGGCCGGTGGGCTGGAGCCGCCGGGTGGTGATCTTTTTGGTGATGCAGGCGCTGGACAATGCCATTGCCCTGCGCGCCCACAAGAAGTGGTTTGGCCGCGGCTACACGTTGGGCACCGAACAAAATCGGGAAAAACCCAATCCGGTCTTCATTGCGGCAGCCAACGATGCTGCGGCCTGGTTTGCCAAACACATGGGGGGCATTGCCCAGAGCACCACGCTGGAGGCCGTGGCCAATATTCCTTCCACCGCACACCTGCTTGGCGGGGCCGTCATTGGCGCAGATGCCGCGCATGGCGTGGTTGACCCGCATTTGCGCGTGTTTGGTTACAAAAACATGCTGGTGTGTGACGGATCGGCGATGCCTGCCAACCCTGGTGTGAACCCGTCCCTGACGATCACGGCGCTGGCCGAACACGCCATGGCGCAGATTGCGCCCCAAAACCCCGGTTGACTGCTTGCGGATGGGCCCTTCAATCGATGACAGGCTCAATCCGGTACAGCCTATTGGGTGGATCTGGCTGATGGGGCACTCAGCTCCGCGGCTGTCCCCCGGCCCTTGGCCTCCTCCTTGATGCCGCTGCGCCGAGTGCCCCATCAGCCAGATCTTTCAAGCGGTGTTGGTATGCGACACGCAGAAGCTACAGACGCTGGCTTGCAAAAACCATCTACTTTAGACAGTGAGGGCTGCAACGGCGACCCGACGCCCACCGTAGTGAAGCGTCAGGGTTCCGTGCCGCGTTTTAGCCTTGCACTGGCAGGCAACTGCAAAGCAAATTGCGGTCGCCATAGACGTTGTCGATGCGACCCACGGGTGGCCAGTACTTGGACTGTTTGAGTTCGGGTACTGGAAATGCCGCCAGCCCTCGTGAATAGGGCTTAGTCCACTCCGAATCCAATAGCGCTGCGGCGGTGTGAGGGGCATTGGTCAAGGGGTTGTTGTCCCGTGGCCATTCACCGCTTTCCACCTTGGCAATCTCGCCACGGATGGCGATCATGGCATCGATGAAGCGGTCCAACTCTTGCAGCGTTTCGCTCTCGGTGGGTTCCACCATCAGGGTGCCCGGCACCGGAAAGCTGAGGGTGGGCGCGTGAAAACCGTAGTCCATCAGGCGCTTGGTCACATCTTCGGCACCCACGCCGGTACGGTCCTTCAGCTGGCGCACGTCCAAAATGCACTCGTGCGCCACGCGACCCGGTTGACTGCCCACCGGCACGCTGGTGTAGAGCGTGGGGTAGTGGTCTTTGAGGCGCGCGCTGATGTAGTTTGCGCTCAGAATGGCGACTTCGGTGGCGGCTTTCAGGCCGTCAGCACCCATCATGCGGCAGTACATCCAGCTGATCGGTAACACCGCGGCGTTGCCCAGAGGCGCTGCTGACACGGCTCCAACACCTTGGCCCGGCAAATAGGGCACCAGGTCCTGCACGACACAAACTGGACCGACACCGGGTCCGCCGCCGCCGTGCGGGATACAGAAGGTTTTGTGCAGGTTCAGGTGGCTCACATCGCCGCCAAATTCACCGGGCGCGGCCAGACCGACCAGCGCGTTCATGTTGGCACCGTCCACGTAAACCCGTCCGCCGTGGCTGTGCACCAATTTGCAGAGGTCTTTGACGTTGGTCTCGAACACACCGTGGGTGCTGGGGTAGGTGATCATCATCGCGCCCAAATTGGCGCTGTGTGCTTCGCACTTGGCTTTCAGGTCGGCCATGTCCACGTTGCCATTGGCATCGCAGGCGGTGACCACCACCTTGAAGCCAGCCATGGCGGCGCTGGCCGGGTTGGTGCCGTGGGCGCTACTGGGAATCAGGCAAATGTCCCGGTTGGCCTGGCCGCGTGCGGCATGAAAGCCGCGGATGGCCATCATGCCGGCGTATTCGCCTTGAGAACCGGCGTTGGGTTGCAAGCTGATGCCGGCATAACCGGTGGTCTGGCACAGCCAGTCGCGCAGTTGTTGGTCCAGCTCGGCGTAGCCGGCACGCTGATCTGCCGGGCAGAACGGGTGGATGTGGGCGAATTCCGGCCAGGTGATCGGAATCATCTCGCTGGTGGCGTTGAGTTTCATGGTGCAACTTCCCAGCGGGATCATGCTTCGGTCCAGCGCCAGGTCAAAGTCCGACAGGCGACGGATGTAGC
Source organism: uncultured beta proteobacterium (assembly GCA_903856025.1). Lineage (GTDB taxonomy): Bacteria > Pseudomonadota > Gammaproteobacteria > Burkholderiales > Burkholderiaceae_C > Rhodoferax. The sequence goes on along the minus strand of CAIOAQ010000141.1, from coordinate 4,756 downwards.
GCAGCATGCCGGTCTCGGAGTGGTAGCTGTTGAACACCGGGTGCGCCAGGAAAGTGCTGGTGCGTTGCAGTGCTTGCGGCAGGGCGCTGACCACACTGTCTGCCAATCCTTCGAAGTTGGGTTTTGGTGTGCGTTTTCTGGGGGCGACCGCGGGTTGCGCGAAGATAGACCACAGCAGGGCCACATCGCTGCGGGTGGTGGTTTCATCCAGGCTGATCGACACCGTGTTGGCGCTTGACTTGCGCAGGTTCACACCTTGTCTCAACGCGATCTTGAGCACCGCGTCGGGCTTGGCCACTTGCACCGTGAGGGTGTCAAAGTAGCTTTTTGACGTGAGTTTGTAGCCAATATTTTGCAGACTGGCAGCCAGCACGCAGGTGAACTGGTGCACACGTTGGGCGATGCGCTTCAAACCGGCCGGGCCGTGGTACACCGCGTACATGCTGGCCATCACGGCAGGTAACACCTGCGCAGTGCAGATGTTGGAGGTGGCTTTTTCGCGGCGGATGTGTTGTTCGCGTGTTTGCAGCGCCAGCCGGTACGCGGGGTTGCCGTGTACGTCTTTGCTCACGCCCACCAGCCGTCCGGGCATGGTGCGTTTGTGTTCGTCGCGACAGGCCATGTAGGCAGCGTGTGGGCCGCCATTGCCCATGGGCATGCCAAAACGCTGGGTGCTGCCAATGGCAATGTCGGCACCGAGTTCGCCCGGCGGTGTCAGCACGGTCAGCGCCAGCAGGTCAGCGGCCACGATGACCAGCCCACCTTTAGACTTGATGGCATCCATCAGGGCACGGTCATCACGCACCACACCACTCACGCCGGGGTATTGCAGCAACACGGCAAAACTGTCTTGGCCCACCATCTCTTGCGTACGGCACACCTTGACGGTGATGCCCAGGGGCTCGGCGCGGGTCTGGACCACGGCCAGCGTTTGTGGCAGCACTTCGCTGTCCACCAGCAAGGTCATGGACTGTGTTTTGCTGGCACGCAGCGCCATGGTCATGGCTTCGGCGGCGGCAGTGGCTTCGTCCAACATGGACGCATTGGCCATGGGCATACCGGTCAGGTCCATGACCATGGTCTGGAAGTTCACCAATGCTTCCATGCGGCCCTGGCTGATCTCGGCCTGGTAGGGCGTGTAGGCGGTGTACCCGGCCGGGTTTTCACGAATGATGCGCAGGATCACGCCGGGCGTGTGGGTGCCGTAATAGCCCTGGCCGATGTAGCTTTTGAGCACCTTGTTTTTGCTGGCGATGGCTTGTAATTCAGCCAGCGCAGCCGCTTCGGTGATGGCCGCAGGAATGGCCATGGGCTTGGAGCGAGCAATGGCGCGTGGCACGATGTCGTTGATCAGTGCGGCGCGTGAGGGGGCTTGCACCGCCTGGAGCATGACGGCCTCGTCGGCCGCGTTCACGCCAATGTGGCGTGCAATGAATTCGCTGGCGTTTTCCAGCGCCATCAGAGGAGGGCGTTTTGACATGGGAATCTCTCAGCCTGCGCTCAGTGGGCGTTGTCTGCAGCGTACTTGGAGTAGCTGGTTTCGTCCATCAGCGCGTCCAGTTCAGACGGGTTGGCCAGCTTGACCTTGAAGAACCAGCCCGCACCGAGCGGGTCGGAATTGGCCAGCGACGGATCGTCACGCAGGGCTTCGTTGACTTCCAGAACTTCGGCATTGGCGGGCATGTACACGTCCGCAGCGGCCTTGACCGATTCCACGACGGCAGCGGCATCTTTTTGGGCGTAGGTTTTGCCCACTTCAGGCAGGTCGACAAACACCACGTCGCCTAACGCGTCCTGGGCATGGTGGGTGATGCCCACGGTGCCGATGTTGCCTTCAATGTTGATCCATTCGTGGTCAGGGGTGTACTTGATGCTCATGTGAAAACTCCGAAAAAAGTAAATTAAAAGAGGAAAAACAGACTTAACCGCGGAAATAGTTGGTGGGCACAAACGGCATGGCCACCACTTCCATCTTGATGGCTTTGCCACGCACCATGGCGTTGACCTGGGTGCCCAAGGCCGCAAACTCTGGCGGCACATAGGCCATGGCAATGGGCTTGTCAATCGTCGGCCCGAGCAGGCCACTGGTGACTTCACCCAGACGCTGGCCGGTGCTGCTCTGGATTTCAACGTGTTCACGAACCGGAACCCGCTCCAAAGCCATCAGTCCTACACGTTTTCGGCTTGTAGCCCCCGGAGCACCTGCCAGTTGCGCTAGTATTTTTGCAGCACCAGGGAAACCACCTGCGCGAGCACCGCCGGTGCGGCGTACTTTCTGGATGGCCCATTGCAGGCTGGTTTCGACCGGTGTGGTGGTGGTGTCCACATCGTTGCCATACAGCGGCAAACCGGCTTCCAGACGCAGGGAATTGCGTGCGCCCAGGCCAATGGGTTTGACTTCAGGCTGCGCCAGCAGCGCGGTGGCCAACGCCAGGGCTTGCGTGTGGTGCACGGAAATCTCAAAACCGTCTTCGCCGGTGTAGCCGCTGCGGGTCAGGAATACGTCGATCTTCTGTGTGCCGGTGTCCACCGTGAAGTTGCCACCGGTCATGAACACCAGTTTTTCCACACCTGGAGCCAGACGCGACAAGGCGTTGACCGCTTGCGGGCCTTGCAGCGCCAGCAAGGCGTATTCGGGCATCGGGATGACCTGGCAACGGGTGCCGATCTTGGCCTGGATGTGGGCGATGTCCCCCACCTTGCATGCGCCGTTGACGATGACAAACACCTCGGTGGCGCTCTTTTTGAAGAACATCAGGTCGTCGATGATGCCGCCTTCGTCATTGAGTAGCAGGCCGTAGCGCTGTTTGCCCACGGGCAGGTCGATCACATCCACCGGAATCAGCGACTCGAATGCGGCTGCCGCATCGTCACCCACCAAGCGCAACTGGCCCATGTGGGACACGTCAAACAGCCCGGCTGCGGTGCGGGTGTGTTTGTGTTCGGCCATCAGCCCTTCGGGGTATTGCACGGGCATGCTGTATCCGGCAAACGGCACCATGCGGGCACCCAGGGAAATGTGCAGGTCGTTCAGGGGAACATTGAGAAGGTCGTCAGGGGCGGACATGGGAACTCCAATAGAGCAAGGGGCAAAAAAATTCCATGCCTCAAGCAGTTGCCTGAGCCATGGGCTGCCCCCGCTGTCCGCTTTACCTGAGAGATTCGCCGCTGCAGGTCACGCGAGGGTGCCGGTAGTGGGTTGCTCCTTCGGTGGATTTGCTGCAAGCCGGTGGCCTTTAGCAAACCTCTCTCCAGTGGGGATACGCTGAAAAGTCTGGCGACTTTAAAACGTTTGTCAGTCCTTTTGCCTGAGCGTTCAAACGGCTGCAATCAGCCACTCTGCGCCTTCGGCGGCCAGCCCTTGGGGCCAACTCTCTCCTGACACGGCAAATTTTACATGGAGGACATCCTGGATGAACGTTGGAAGGCAAGTTTTCATTTTTCTGCAACTTGCAGCCATGTGCGCTCACCGCAGACCGCCTTGCAGCAGATCAATTTCGGTAGACCACCCGCAAAAAGTGCACAAAGTGTTAATTAATTACGGACTTGGTGCGTTTGGCCGCACCTCCAGGACGTAAATGTTTGTAAAAAGTAGGAAACTTCCGAAAAAAAAGCTCAGGCATCAACTTTGTTCACCGGAGGTGGCTATGCGTTTGATACTGGTTGAAGATGACACGTTATTGGGGGATGCCGTTCAGAAGCACCTGAGCCGCAGCGGCTTCGCTGTCGACTGGGTACAGAGCGGTAAAGACTTTTCAGAGGCGATCAAAGGCCATCACTACGATTTCGTGATTTTGGACCTGGGATTGCCTGACTGTGACGGCGAGGCGTTGCTGTTTCAGTTGCAACAACGCCAACGTCGAGTTCCCGTGATCGTGGTGACGGCACGTGGCAGCGTATGCGACAGGATCAGGCTGTTGGATCTTGGGGCCGATGATTTTCTTACGAAACCCTATGACCTCGACGAACTGAACGCCAGGATTCGATCGGTTTGTCGTCGCCAACCATCCGACGACGCGGATGCCGGTGCGTCCGTGCATGGACCGCTCACGCTGTATCCGCTGCGCTTGGCGGCAACATGGCAGGGCAAACAAATTCCCCTTACCCACAGGGAGTTTTGGGTTCTGGATGTGTTGGTTCGTCGCAAAAATCAGGTTTTGACACGGGCACAGATTGAAGAGGCGTTGTATGGCTGGGGTGAAGAAGTCGAGAGCAACGCGGTTGAGGTGTATGTCCACATGCTTAGACGCAAAATTTGCCCTGATCTGATTCATACGGTGCGGGGTGTAGGCTACCAGATGGCTCCAGCGCGCATGTATGACAGGAATTGCAATGGCCCGGTCAGTGATGTGCCAAGCGATGCGTGTCTGGAATGCGGTCGTGGACGCGTCCCTGGCGAGCTACGCGAAACGACGCACATGTTGCAAAATGGCATCGCCACGGTTCGAAATCAGGAGATGAGAACCAGGACTGGCGAGCGCAATTTCGAGACAGCACTACCAAATTAGACCGTGCCAAAATTGCAAGCACCATGACCAGTTGTCGATGGCGTTTGTCTGAATGGGGCAAAAAAAAAGCCCGTCAATTGACGGGCTTGACAGGGTGAAGTCCAGTCACTTACATACCCGAATAATTCGGCCCGCCACCGCCCTCAGGCGTGATCCACACAATGTTTTGCGTCGGGTCTTTGATGTCGCAGGTCTTGCAGTGCACACAGTTGGCCGCATTGATCTGCAGGCGGTCCGAACCATCATCG
>CAIOAQ010000140.1 GCA_903856025.1 uncultured beta proteobacterium | reverse complement strand
GCTCCTGGCGGGCGCAACGGGTGGTCTGGTGTTGCTGATTCTGAACCGTATGAAGGTAGCCGCCATGGCCCCCTATGCGGTGGTGGGTCTGGTGATTTGGGTTTGTGTACTCAAGTCCGGCGTTCATCCCACGATGGCAGGTGTGATCACCGCGCTGGCGATTCCGATGTCCGACGGCAAGGGGGGCTCCCCTTTGCGATCGACCGAGCATGCGTTGCAGCCCTGGGTGGCGTACCTGGTGTTGCCGGTGTTTGCCTTTGCCAATGCGGGGGTGTTTTTGGGCGACGCCAGCGTGCAGTCCCTGTTGCAAACGGTGCCGTTGGGTATCGTTGCCGGGTTGCTGTTGGGCAAGCCGTTGGGCGTTTTCAGTGTCTCGTGGCTGCTGATTCGGTTTGCCGGCGCACGACTTCCAGCACAGAGCAGCTGGGCGCAGTTTATCGGCGTGGCAGTGCTGTGTGGCGTTGGTTTCACCATGAGCCTCTTCATCGGGTCGCTGGCGTTTGAGGGGGCGGGTGCCACGTGGGCTTCACAGGTCAAGATGGGGGTAATGTTGGGCTCGTTACTCAGCGCCGTTGTGGCTCTGGTGCTGCTGCAGCGCCAGGCTGTGCCGCGCTGACGAGTGTGGATGGCTGGTGGCGTGCACGTTTCGGGCGGTGGTCGCTTTCACCTGGAACAGGGGCATTTTGCGGTGGCGAATGTCAGGTGCGAGACAGTCAGTGGCATGTAAGTGCTAGCCGTGACATTACTGCACGAATTTCATTTAACAAGAGGAGACTTATCCGTGACTACACCTACAACTGCCGTTGAATCCATGCTGGTTGAGAACCGTGTTTTTCCGCCGAGCGACGCGTTCGTCAAAGCGGCACGTATTTCCGGCATGGAGGGCTACAACGCCCTGTGCGCTGAAGCCGAAAAAGATTTCGAAGGCTTCTGGGCCCGTCTGGCACGCGAAAACGTCGTCTGGAACAAGCCCTTCACCAAAACCCTGGACGAGTCCAACGCGCCCTTCTACAAGTGGTTTGATGACGGTGAACTGAACGCGTCGGCCAATTGCCTTGACAAGCACATGGGTACGCCCAACGAAAACAAGGTGGCGGTGATTTTTGAAGCCGACGGTGGTGAAGTCACCAAGACCACCTACAAGGAACTGCTCGCCAAGGTCAGCCAGTTCTCCAATGCATTGAAGTCGCGCGGTGTTCAAAAGGGCGACCGTGTCCTGATTTACATGCCCATGGGCCTGGAAGGCGTGGTGGCCATGCAGGCTTGTGCCCGTATCGGTGCAACCCACAGCGTGGTGTTTGGCGGCTTCTCTGCCAAGGCGCTTCAAGAGCGCATCATCGACGCGGGTGCCGTGGCAGTGATCACAGCCAATTTCCAGTTGCGTGGCGGTAAAGAGTTACCCTTGAAGGCGATTGTGGACGAGGGCTTGGGCCTGGGCGGCTGTGAATGCATCAAGACCGTGTTTGTGTTTGAGCGCACCGCTTCTGCCTGCAACATGGTGGCAGGTCGCGACCTCACGTTCACACAGGCGCTTGCTGGCCAAAGCACCGAATGTGCGCCGGTGATGGTGGGCGCAGAGCACCCGCTGTTTGTGCTTTACACCTCAGGTTCCACTGGCAAGCCCAAGGGCGTGCAACATGCCACCGGCGGTTTTGTGCTGTGGGCCAAGCTGACAATGGACTGGACCTTTGACCTGCGCGGCGACGACATCTTCTGGTGCACCGCCGACATCGGCTGGATCACCGGTCATGCCTATGTGGCTTACGGTCCTTTGGCTGCAGGTGCAACACAGATCATCTTTGAAGGCATCCCAACCTACCCCAACGCAGGTCGCTTCTGGCAGATGATCGAGCGCCACAAGTGCAGCATTTTCTACACCGCACCCACGGCTATTCGTTCGTTGATCAAATCAGCCGAGTCCGACGAAAAAGTGCATCCTGACCGCTCGGACCTTTCGAGCCTGCGTATTCTTGGCACGGTGGGTGAACCCATCAACCCTGAAGCCTGGATGTGGTACTACAAGAACATCGGCAAAGAGCGTTGCCCAATCGTCGACACCTTCTGGCAAACCGAAACCGGTGGCCACATGATCACGCCACTGCCGGGTGCTACGCCATTGGTGCCAGGCTCTTGCACCTTGCCGCTGCCGGGCATCATGGCGGCTATCGTGGACGAAGTTGGCCACGACGTGCCTAACGGTTCTGGGGGCATGCTGGTGGTTAAACGCCCATGGCCTTCCATGATTCGTACCATCTGGAACGACCCAGAGCGCTTCAAAAGCAGCTATTTCCCACCAGAAATGGGGGGTACGTTTTACCTGGCGGGTGATGGCGCAGTGCGCAGCATTGACCGTGGTTACTTCCGCATCACGGGTCGCATCGACGACGTGTTGAACGTGTCAGGTCACCGCATGGGAACCATGGAAATTGAATCGGCTTTGGTCTCCAAGACCGATCTGGTGGCCGAAGCTGCAGTGGTGGGACGTCCGGATGATTTGACGGGTGAAGCGATTTGCGCTTTTGTGGTGCTCAAGCGTCCGGTGCCTACTGGCGACGAAGCCAAAGCCATTGCCAAGGAGTTGCGTGACTGGGTGGCCAAGGAAATTGGTCCAATTGCCAAGCCCAAAGACATTCGCTTTGGTGAAAACCTGCCAAAAACCCGTTCCGGCAAGATCATGCGCCGTCTGTTGCGTTCCTTGGCCAAGGGTGAAAGCGTTACTCAAGACACCTCGACGCTGGAAAATCCCGCCATTCTGAGTCAGTTGGGTCAAGCCTACTGATGCTATAAATAATCTAGCTGTATACGCTTGTTTTACAAGGGGTAGAAGCTAGATTGTTGTAAATGCAGATGACAGAAAACCCGCTATTGCGGGTTTTCTTGCGAACGGGCGTTGGCCTACTTCAGCGACAGCACCCATTTCACCAAGGTTTCTGCGTCTTCCTGGCTGACTTGCGGGTTGGCGGGCATCGGAATCACCCCCCAGGTGCCTGTTCCACCCTTGATGATTTTGCTGGCCAATTTGGCAGTGACATCCTTTCCTGCATACTTTTTGGCGACATCCTTGTAGGCGGGGCCAACGACTTTTCTGTCCACCGTATGGCAGGCCATGCAGTTTTTCTTTTGTGCCAGTGCCAAGTCCGCCCAAACAGGGGTGGCTGCAAAGGCCACAGCAAGCACGGCTATCACAGGGTATTTCATCGATCCGTCCTGTTACAAGTGGGTTAGAGTTGAAGTCGCGGGATTGTAGGCGGCATGAGCCAGACGATGGCGTCCCGAATCATTGGAGGCAGCGCATGTATTTTCTTGGTTTGGGTTTGATTCTTCTGGTGCTGAAGTACTCCGAAATTGGCCCGGTCGCTGCCTTGAGCTGGTGGTGGGTTGCGCTGCCTTTTTGCTTGACGGTGGCTTGGTGGGCGTGGGCGGACAGCACCGGCTATACAAAGCGAAAGGCCATGGAGCTTGAAGACAAGCGCAGGGCGCGTCGCCGGGATCGAACCAAGCAGGCACTGGACGCGAACTTTAAGAAAACGCCAAAACGTTGACCTTCGGTTCGTGGGTTTTTTGGCCGCTGGGCCATAATCCCGCACCTCTCGCCGTCTTGTTTTTGTTCAACCTCTGAAGACCTATAGCCATGCCTATTTACCGCTCAAAAACCACCACTGCTGGTCGCAACATGGCAGGCGCGCGCTCTCTGTGGCGTGCAACTGGCATGAAAGATGGCGACTTTGAAAAACCCATCATCGCGGTGGTGAATTCCTTCACACAGTTTGTGCCGGGTCATGTGCATTTGAAGGATCTGGGTCAACTGGTGGCGCGCGAAATTGAAGCTGCTGGCGGTGTCGCCAAAGAATTCAACACCATCGCCGTGGACGATGGCATTGCCATGGGCCACGACGGTATGCTGTATTCGTTGCCCAGTCGCGACATCATTGCCGACAGCGTGGAATACATGGTCAACGCCCACTGCGCCGATGCCATGGTGTGTATCAGTAATTGCGACAAGATCACCCCCGGCATGTTGATGGCGGCCATGCGGCTGAACATCCCGGTGGTGTTTGTCTCCGGTGGCCCGATGGAGGCCGGCAAGGTCAAACTGGCCAACCCGACCACGCACACCATGGAATTCAAGAAGCTGGACCTGATCGACGCCATGGTGATGGCGGCCGACGACAAGGTGAGCGATGCCGACGTTGCCGAGGTGGAACGCTCCGCCTGTCCGACCTGCGGCTCCTGCTCCGGCATGTTCACCGCCAATTCCATGAACTGCCTGACCGAGGCATTGGGCCTGTCCCTGCCGGGCAACGGCACGGTGGTAGCCACCCACGCCGACCGCGAACAACTGTTCAAGCGCGCCGGACAACTGGCCGTGGAGTTGTGCCAGCGCTACTACGAACAAGACGATAGCAGCGTGCTGCCGCGCTCCATGGGCTTTAAGGCGTTTGAGAACGCGATCACGCTGGACATTGCCATGGGCGGCTCCACCAACACCATCCTGCACATCTTGGCGATTGCGCAGGAAGCAGAAATTGACTTCACCCTGGCCGACATCGACCGCCTGTCGCGCTCGGTGCCGCAACTGTGCAAGGTGGCGCCCAACACCAACAAGTACCATATCGAAGACGTGCACCGCGCCGGTGGCATTTACGGCATCCTGGGCGAGCTGGACCGAGCCGGCAAGCTGCACACCGATGTGCCCACCGTGCACCACAAGACGCTGAAAGACGCGCTGGACGAGTGGGACATTGCCCGTAATCCGTCGCAGGCCGTCAAGACCTTCTACATGGCAGGCCCCGGCGGCGTTCCCACTCAGGTAGCCTTCAGCCAGAGCGCCCGCTGGCCGAGCCTGGACACCGACCGTGCCGAAGGCTGCATTCGCTCTGGCGACCATGCGTTCTCGCAAGAAGGCGGTCTGGCGGTGCTGGTGGGCAACATCGCCCTGAACGGTTGCGTGGTGAAAACCGCCGGTGTCGATGACGAGCTGATGGTGTTTGAAGGCCCGGCCCATGTGACCGAGTCGCAGGATGAGGCTGTGGCCAACATCCTGGCCGACCAGGTCAAGGCCGGTGACATCGTCATCGTGCGTTACGAAGGCCCCAAGGGCGGCCCCGGCATGCAGGAAATGCTCTACCCCACGTCGTACATCAAGTCCAAGGGCCTGGGCAAGGCCTGTGCGCTGCTGACCGACGGCCGCTTCTCGGGCGGCACCTCCGGCCTGTCCATCGGCCACGCTTCACCCGAGGCGGCTGCCGGTGGCGCGATTGGTCTGGTGCGCAACGGCGACCGCATCCGCATCGACATCCCTAACCGTTCCATCAACGTGCTGGTGTCAGACGAAGAACTGGCCAGCCGACGCGCTGCACAGGATGCCTTGGGCTGGAAACCTGCCAAGCCACGTCCGCGCAAGGTGTCGGCCGCGCTCAAAGCCTATGCCAAGCTGGTGATGTCCGCCGACAAAGGCGCGGTTCGCGATGTGTCTTTGCTGGATGACTGAGGAGTCGGGCCACGCCTTGCTCGTGTAGTGGGGTGACGACTTGCGAGACAATCTGAACCATGCTGATTCATCCCCAAATTGATCCTGTGGCCCTGCAGTTGGGCCCTGTTGCCGTACATTGGTACGGTTTGACTTACCTTGCCGCGTTCGGGCTGTTCATGTGGCTGGCCCATTTGCGCCTGCGTCATGAGCCGTTTGCGTCAATGACAGGTGTTCACGCCTGGAGCAGCAAGGATGTCGAAGACATTTTGTTTTTAGGTGTGCTCGGGGTCATTTTGGGAGGGCGCATTGGTTACTGTCTGTTTTACAAGCCCGTCTACTACGCAGAGCACCCGTTGGAGATCTTTGCGGTCTGGCAAGGTGGCATGAGTTTTCATGGCGGCATGCTGGGTGTGATCGTGGCAGAGTTGTGGTTTGCCTGGTCGCGTAAGCGCCCCGTGCTGCAAGTGGCAGATTTTGTAGCCCCCTGCGTGCCAACAGGTCTGGCCATGGGGCGCGTGGGCAACTTCATCAATGGCGAGCTGTGGGGCAGGGTCGCCAGCCCTGATTTGCCTTGGGGGATGATTTTCAGAGGCGCAGGCGACTTGCCGCGCCATCCGTCACAGATCTACCAGTTCCTGGGCGAAGGCTTGCTGCTGTTTGTGTTGTTGTGGTTGTATGCACGCAAACCACGCAGGCCTGGCCGGGTGGCGGCGGCGTTTTTGATCGGCTACGGGGTACTTCGATTTGCAGCTGAGTTTTTCCGCGAACCCGATGCACATTTGGGCTTGCTCAGCCTGGGCATGAGCATGGGGCAGTGGTTGTGTGTGCCCATGATCCTGGGGGGCACAGGTTTGTGGCTGTGGACCTCAAAAAAGCAGTAGATTTATGATGATTGAGGCTCTAGCCCTCGGTTTGTAAGTTACTGCCGCTATTAAATTGATACAGGGCATCGTCGTGCCAGCAAAAATCCAATTTGAACAAATGGAAGGCGTGGCGCATGTCACGCTGCATTACCCCAAGCGATTCAACGCGATGAGCCGTGCCATGTGGCATGAATTGCGCGAGGTGTTTGAACACATTCAAGCCAGTCCCCATGTCCGTTGCGTGTTGGTTTCTGGTCACGGTGGGCACTTTTGTGCGGGGGGAGACATTTCTGAATACGCCAGTTTTCGCTTTGAAGAGCCCAGTTTGCGCGATTTTCATGAAAACGAGGTCTGGGGTGCGCTGAGCGCCATGCTGGCGTGCGATGTGCCGATCGTGGCTCGGATCGCCGGCAATTGCATGGGTGCCGGGGTGGAAATTGCCAGTTGTTGCGACATTCGCCTGAGCGCCGAATCCGCGCAGTTTGGTGCCCCGATTGCCAAGCTCGGTTTTCCCATGGCCCCGCGGGAGGCGGCCTTGGTGTCCAGCCAGGTGGGTAACGTCACGGCGCGGCAGATGTTGCTGGAGGCTGCGGTATTCAGTGCGCCAGAGATGATCGCCCGAGGATTTTTGAGCCGGGTGGTGGCCGACGTGGATTTGCCCGCATTGGCGCAGGCCACTGTGCACCGCATAAGCCAATTGGCTCCCCAAGCGGCACGTTTGAACAAACAGACACTTAGGGTATTAAATCAGGCTCTAGCCCCCGTAAATAAAGCGCAATCAGCTATCAAAAATGAACCTTCTGAAACACCGTTGGAGCATCTGATGGCGACCGCCTATGATTACGCGACAAGTCCTGAGCAGCGTGAAGGCATCATGGCTTTCCTGGAGAAGCGTCCGGCAAAGTTTTGAGCTTGCCTTGGCGGTCGCACCGGCTAAAACCGCTGAAATTTGCGTTGCTTGTGTTGGATTGAATTTCGCATGAAGGGAGATACCAAGGTGTCAGACACGTCCGCCAACCTGTACGCGCACTTGCGCGCCGCTTTGCCAACCAATCTGGATGCAACGGCCATTGAAACCGACGATGGTCTGTTCTACACCTGGCGCGACCTGGACCGTGGCACCGCCATGCTGGCCAACTTTCTGCAGTCGCTGGACTTGCCTGCAGGTTCACGCATCGCCGCACAAACTGACAAGTCGGTGGAAGCTCTGATGCTCTACCTGGCCACGCTACGGGCCGGTTTGGTGTTCTTGCCCTTGAACATGGCCTACCAGAGTGCTGAGATCACGTATTTCATCGGTAACGCCGAACCGGCTATGGTCGTGTGTAGCACCGAAAACTTCTCATGGGTCAGTCAGATCGCATTCAAGGCAGGTACGCATTGGGTATTCACCCTGAACGATAACCGCACCGGGTCTTTGCTGGAGCGCGCCGCGCATGCATCGGACCAGCACCAAATTGTCGACAGACTGCCCGATGATGTGGCGGTGATCATTTACACCAGTGGTACCACGGGTCGCTCCAAGGGGGCCATGCTGACCCACGGCAACATGCTCTCCAACGCCTTGGTGCTCAAGGATTATTGGGGCTGGCAGGCCAACGACGTGCTGATCCATGCCTTGCCCATTTTCCATGTGCATGGTTTGTTTGTCGCGATCCACGGGGCACTGATCAATGGCAGCAAGATGATTTGGATGTCCAAATTTGACCCCAAGACGGTGTTGCGCTATTTACCGCGCGCCACGGTGTTCATGGGAGTGCCTACGTTGTATGTCCGGTTGTTGACTGAGCCTGGTTTGACGCACGGGCTTGCACGCCATATGCGCTTGTTTGTCTCAGGTTCGGCACCGTTGTTGATGGATACCTTCAGGGCGTGGCAGGATCGCACCGGTCACACCATCCTGGAGCGTTATGGCATGAGTGAAACCATCATGCTCACCTCCAACCCCTACTTGGGAGAACGCCGCGGTGGCTCGGTTGGTTTTTCACTGCCCGGTGTGACCCTGCGGGTGGTTAACGACCAGTGCAAGAAGATACCGACCGGCGAGATCGGTGACATTCAGGTCAAGGGACCGAATGTGTTTGCCGGTTACTGGCGCATGCCGGAAAAAACCGCTGAGGAATTCACACCGGACGGCTTTTTCAAGACGGGTGACGTGGGCAAGCAGGATGCGCAGGGCTACATCACCATTGTGGGTCGCAGCAAAGATCTGATCATCAGCGGCGGCTACAACGTCTATCCCGCAGAGTTGGAGAGCTTCATCAACGACCTGCCCGGTGTGGCTGAGAGTGCGGTGGTGGGGATGCCACATCCGGATTTTGGCGAAGTGGGTGTCGCCGTGGTTGTGCCGAGGGCCGGCGTGGCGCTGGATGCCACGAAGATTCTTGAACATCTCAAATCGACCTTGGCCAATTACAAAGTACCCAAGCAATGCCATGTGGTGGCGGAGTTGCCACGTAATGCCATGGGTAAAGTGCAAAAGAATTTGTTGCGCAATCAGTTCAGCCCGTAGGAAAGGCATTAGGATTCAAAAACTTTTTGTAAAGGAAGACTATGCGTGTTGTTCAAACTGTGTTGCGCCAGGGCACTGATCTCTCCTTGGCACTGGAACCACTCAGGGCATCTCAGCCTCAATGCGTGCTGGCATTCGGCACTGTGGGGTGGTTGCAGCGCTTGCAGCCCTTTCTTGTGAGCAAATTTCCCGATGTTTGTCACCTGGGGTGCACCACTGCGGGGGAGATTTCAAATGAGGGGCTTACCGACGACAGCTGTGTGTTGACCGCCATCCATTTTGACAATGCACAGGTTCAGTGCGCCACGACCACCCTGACAAGTATGGAAGATTCCTTTGCAGCTGGGCAACGGTTGGCACAGGAAGTGCCCACGCAGGGATTGCGTGCGGTGGTGGTGTTGGGACAAGGGGTCAACATCAACGGCAGCGCGCTCATTGGGGGCATGGCTGCAGTGTTTGGTCCGTCAGTTTTGATCACCGGTGGTTTGGCAGGAGACGCTGCCAATTTCCAGGAAACATGGGTGCTTGATCACACTGGGGTCTATAAGGACCGCATTGCCTGTATTGGCCTGTACGGCGCGGGTCTTAGCGTGTCGCATGGCTCTGTTGGGGGGTGGATGCCGTTTGGGCCGGCGCGCAAAGTGACCCGCAGTACCAACAATGTGTTGTTTGAGCTCGATGGTGAGCCCGCATTGGCTGTTTACAAGCGCTATCTTGGTGATCACGCTAAAGATTTGCCCGCTTCCGGGTTGTTGTTCCCATTTGCCATGTTGGGGAAGGACCAAGGTGATGCCGGCTTGATTCGTACCATTTTGGCGGTTGATGAAGCGCAGGGCAGCCTGACGCTGGCCGGTGATATTGATCCCGACGGTTATTTGCGCCTGATGCATGCCAGTACCGATGCCCTGGTTGACGGCGCTGAAGTAGCGGCTCAGGCAGCAAAAGGAGCGCTGCAGCAGCCGGAACAGAGCTTGGCTTTGCTGGTAAGTTGTGTCGGACGCAAGCTGGTCATGGGCGGGCGCGCCGAGGAGGAAATAGAAGCCGTTGCGGAGGTGCTTGGAAAATCTGCTGTGCTGACGGGCTTCTATTCTTACGGCGAAATAAGTCCCTTCGCTGGTGAATTGTCTTGCAAACTGCATAACCAGACGATGACCATCACCCACATCACCGAGTGCGAACTCAGTCCTGACGCATAAAACACGGCATCATGCATAAATTGCTGGCTCGGCAGGTCAAGCGGCTGTTGGGTGTTGAACATACCCGGCTGCCTGACATTCTGGTTGAGTTGAATGCTTTGGTTCAAAAGGCGGCGGCATCGGAGGAGGTGTGCAAGGTGCTCGGCGGCTTGGAGGGGTTCCTGAACCGGGTTGAAGAAGCCTACGAACAAAATGACCGTGACCTGGATTTGAAATCCCGCAGTCTGCAGCTGAGTTCGGTGGAACTGTCTCACACCAACGACCGCTTGAGAGAAGAGCTTGACAGTCGCAACCGTGCCATTGACTCCTTGCGGGTAACGGCAAACAGTTTGTTGCAAAAAGTCGATATCCACACGGAATTTTTGCAGGACGACACGCTGGAGTCTTTGTCTAAGTTGATGTCAGAACTGGTACGTCAGCGCGACATCAGCGAGCGCGACCTCCAGTCCGCGCTGTCGGATCTGGCCAAGCAAAAATTTGCCTTGGATCAGCATGCCATTGTCAGCATCACAGACGTTGCGGGAAAAATCACCTATGCCAACGACAAATTTTGTCAAATCAGCGGTTTCGCACGGGAGGAGTTGCTGGGGAAAGATCACAAACTGATCAATGCCGGGGTGCTACCGAAAGAATTTTTTGCGCAGTTGTGGCAGACCATTTTGGCCGGAAAGGTCTGGCATGGAGAAGTATGCAATCGTTCGAAGGACAATAATTTGTATTGGGTACAGGCCACCATCGTGCCATTGCTCGATGAACATAATGTGCCAGAACAGTTCATCGCTATTCGCACCGACATCACCGCGCGCAAGCAAATGCAGGTGGCCGTTGCGTCCGCAGAGAGCAGGGTCAGGCGCATCACCAATGCAGTGCCTGGCGTGGTGTACCAATGCGAGGTTGGTAGCGGACAAATTCGCTACACATTCGTGAGCAGTAGACTGAATGAAATAAGGGGCTTGGAGCGTGATTCTTTGTTGTCTGACGGGCAGTTGGCCTTTGCGCAGATCATCGATGAAGACCGTCAGCGTTGTTACGCGGAGGTTCAGGCGGCAGGTGTCAACCGGATCGCCTGGAAAGGTGATTTCCGGGTGCGCATGCCAGATGGCAGCTTGCGGTGGATACGTTCTGAAATCAACCCTGAGCCTGACCTGACACCCGATGGGGCAACGGTTTTTACGGGGATTTGGCAGGATGTCAGCCAACTCAAGGAAGCTGACGAGCGCTTGCGCGAGGTGACTGAAAGTATCCCCGTGGTGGTGTTTCAGTACCGTCTATGGGGAGACGGCCAACAGAAATTTTCCTTTTGCAGTTCGGTGGTGGAGGATATTTGCGGTTTGGCACCACAGGATGTGGTGGCTGATCCCGTTGCATTCTTTGGCCAGATTTTTCAAGAAGACCAGGAGGCCTTCCAGAGCGCATTCATTGCATCTGCCAAGTCTTTGGTACGGATATCCATTGATTTTCGGATGCATCACAAGCGCAACGGTGCTGTGATCTGGGTGCACGGCGAGTCCATGCCAAAGCGGTCACCTGATGGTGGCATCCTTTGGAATGGCTATTTGGCGGATATATCCGGCGAGAAGCAAGCCTCCGAAGACTTGATGCGAGCCAAAGAATCTGCCGAAGTGGCCAATCGTGCTAAATCAGACTTTTTGGCGAACATGAGCCATGAAATTCGCACGCCAATGAATGGTGTGATCGGTATGACCGAGTTGGCACTTGATACCGAATTGACGCAAGAGCAGCGCGAGTATCTGGAGGTGGCGAAATCGTCCTCGGACGCTTTGATGCGGGTCATCAACGACATCCTGGATTTTTCAAAAATTGAGGCTGGAAAGCTTGAGATTGAAAACGTCCCATTTGATTTGAGGCAGATGGTCGGTGAAGTGCTCAAGACGCTTTCGATACGTGCGCACGCCAAGCAATTGGAATTGGTGTGCGACATGGGCAAGGATGTTCCACGTGTGGTCATTGGTGATTCAGGACGGTTGCGGCAAGTTCTGGTTAATTTGATCGGCAACGCGATCAAGTTCACTGAGCAAGGTGAAGTCGTGTTGCATTTGGAGGCTACTCCTGCCCAGCAACCGTTTGTTTCGCTCAAATTTTCAGTGAGGGATACAGGCATTGGGATTCCTGCTGACAAATTGGAGAGCATCTTTGAGGCCTTTTCGCAGGAGGACAGCCGCATCACTCGCCGTTTTGGCGGGACCGGCCTTGGTCTGTCTATTTCTGCGCGACTGGTGGAGGCGCTGGGCGGACGTATCACGGCGACGAGTGAGGCGGGCACGGGGAGTCAATTTGAATTTTCATTGGCACTGGAGTTGGTTGCTGAAACCGGTGATATCCCATCGACATCAGACGGATTGGCGGGCCTTCATGTGCTGTTGGTTGATGACAATGCGACCAGTCTTCATGTGATCGCCAGGTCTCTAGAGACCTTTGGCATGACCGTGGAATCGGCAGATTCTGGGACAGGTGCGTTGGATAAATTCAAACGATCTGGCAACGCAGGTCCCAGTGTTGATTTGTTGCTCATCGATGCGCATATGCCATTCATGGACGGATTTGAGCTCGCGCAGCAGTTGCGGGCATTGCCAGATGGCACCGCATTGAAACTGGTGATGTTGACTTCGGCGGGTATCAAAGGCGATGCACAGCGTTGCAAGTCAGTGAACATTGCCCACTACTTGCCCAAACCTTTTACCCGTGAAAATTTGGATCGAGTGTTGCATGAGGTGTTCGGGGTGACCAGGGATTTCAGTGCCGGACTTCCTGCAGAACACATCGTGGCGCGAGAAACGCCATTTTGTGACATCTTGCTGGTTGAGGATCATGAAATCAATCAAAAGCTGGCCATTGCTTTGTTGGAGCGATGGGGGCACCAAGTGACTGTGGCCAACGATGGTCAGATTGCACTTGAAATACTGCAAAAGAAAACCTTTGATCTGGTGCTGATGGACATGATGATGCCGGTGATGGATGGGATCGAAGCCACGCAACGGATCCGTTCGGCTGAACAACCAGGCCAGCATTTACCGATTGTGGCCATGACCGCCAATGCCATGCAGAACGACCGCGAGCGATGTCTGAAGGCGGGCATGGACGATTTCATCTCCAAGCCCATTATGCAGTCTGAGTTACAACGGATATTAAGCTCGCTGGATCTCAGTCGGCAGTCGAACGCTCCTCTGGCGGAGTTGAATTGTTCGGGTAAAGCCGAAACCTTGGCGAGCCCCAAGAGCATAACTATTGACAATGACTTTGACTATACAAGCGCGCTAGCTGAATGTGATCAAGAAGTGGTTGATATCGTGGCCGACATATTCATCCAGCAGTGGCCCCAAGACTTGGAAAAAATGAAACAGGCTGCGGTCACCGGTGATCAGTCGGCGCTGATGCGTGCAGCGCATACGCTCAAGGGCACGATTGGCTTGTTCGGAGCGCAACCGGTAGTGACACTGGCGCGTGAATTGGAAATTCTTTTTGCCGGCGATGGGGTTAAAGCAATGCACAATGATCCGGGTGTTATGGAGACACTGGCGGTTTTAGAGGCTCAGGTTGAGAAGGTTCTGGCTGTTTTGAGCGACCGATTAAAGGGATAAGGCGTTGACGGTGCTAAAGTGCCCGAATACCAGCATACGCAAACGGGGCGATTGCCTTTCAATTTGATTGAGCAGTCTTACGGAAATATTGAAAATGACCAACAAAGTACTGATTGTTGATGACGCGGAGGTCAACCTGACCTTGTTTGAAGCTTTGATCAAACGCATGGGCAATTGCGAACCGATCAAGTTTTCTGATGCAGTAGCTGGTTTGGCATGGGCACAGAGCAACGATGTTGACTTGATCGTTCTGGATTACATGATGCCGAAGCTTGATGGCATCGAATTCATCACACAGTTGCGGGCCACAGAAGGGAAAGTAGACTTACCAATTCTGATGATCACCGCCAATGATCAAAAGCAGGTCCTGTACCGAGCACTCGATGCTGGCGCAACGGATTTTTTGAGCAAACCAGTAGACAAAATTGAATTCATGGCGCGAGCCAATAATTTATTGATGCTTGGTGTTCACCGAAAGGCCTTGGCCAACCGGGCGGCATGGTTGGCTGACGAGGTGCGCAAAGCGACGTTCGAGATCGTGCAGCGTGAAAGAGAAACCGTTGTACGTCTGTCCAAGGCAGCTGAGTACCGTGACCCGGAGACCGGTGCACATATTTTGCGCATGGCGCATTACTCAGAGGTGATTGCGAGGGGGTTGGGCCTACCTGACGAAGACTGTGGCTTGATTCTTGAGGCTGCACCCATGCACGATATTGGGAAAGTCGGTATTCCTGACCAAATCTTGTTGAAGCCGGGGAGGTTGACACCTGAAGAATTCGATGTGATGAAACAGCACGCCATGTTCGGCTATGAAATTCTCAAAGACAGTTCCTCCAAGGTGCTGCAAGCCGGTGCAGAAATCGCGCGTGCGCACCATGAGAAATTCGACGGGTCAGGCTACCCAAGTGGCTTCAAGGGTGACGAAATTCCGATTTTTAGCCGAATCGTGGCAGTTGCTGATGTTTTTGATGCGCTGACATCCGAGCGCCCTTACAAAAAGGCATGGACGCTCGACCGTGCAGCCGAACACATTAAGGCCAACGCTGGCACCCATTTTGATCCTAAGTGCGTTGATGTATTTTTTGCCAACTGGGACAATTTGTTGCAGATTCGCCAGCGTTTCAACGACGAAAGAGAAGTTTGAATGCTATTTAAAATATAGTAAATAGCGATTTAATCAAAAGGGCTATAGCGTATTTATCTTAAAACAAGCACAGGAATGTGCGAGTGTGTCAGTACCTGCTGTGTTTCGCTGCCAAGCAGCAGTCGTTTGACACCACGGCGGCCGTGGGAGGCCATCACAATCAAATCGCATTTGTGTTTTTTGGCAGTAGCAATGACTGCATCAGAGACCACATCGGACTTGATGGTGATTGCACGGGTCTTGATGCCCAACAGTTCTGCTGATTTTTTAACGTCATCGACGACGGCCTGGCCTTCGTCCGACCATTGCTTTTCGATGCGACCAATTTCAGCCGCTTGAAGGGCCAGTCCACCCTCGAAATAGCTTTGTGGATAGCGCGGCACAACCTTGAGTGCAACCAGACTTGCGCCGGTCAATGCAGCTAGGCTGATGGCACTGGTGACAGCTTTTTTGGACAAGGTGGATCCATCGGTAGCTACAAGAATTTTGGTGTACATGATTGCATCTCCTTCAGGTTGAAAAATTCAGCATAACCTTACACTACACCTTGTCCTTGATCCACGTCAGCCAAGTTGCATCTCTCCCGAGTACTAACGTCAAAATGCCATCAAAATCAGAAGCGCCCAGTGCAGTTGAAGCGAGGTCCGTCGACGCTTCACTGCTCGTGCAAGCAGGGATAAAAAAAAACCAGCAAGATTCGCTGGAATCCCTGGCATTGCTCGATGATGAACAGGAGTGGAGCGCGTTTAGTCGGTCTCTGCCCAATGCGCCAGGTTGCTGGCAGTCCAATGTATTGATTGAAGGCATGCACTGTGCTGCGTGTGCACTTTCCATTGAAGATGCTTTGAAATCTGTGTCTGGTGTAGTCAGTGCAGAGGTCAGCGCGGGCAGTCATCGTGCCAAGGTCGTGTGGTCATCAGACACTGTGGTTCCGTCTGGCTGGATGCAAGCCGTCGCCAAAGCGGGCTACAAGGCCTTACCTGCCAATGACGCCTTTGCAAGGGAACGCCGGCAGGCGCAGGCGCGAAAAGCACTGTGGCGAATGATGGTCGCGGGTCTGTGCATGATGCAGGTCATGATGTATGCGTACCCAGCTTACTCCGCCGCGCCAGGGGATTTGTCCACTGAAATGGAGCAATTGCTTCGCTGGGCATCCTGGCTGCTTAGTTTGCCTGTATTGCTGTTTTCATGTGGTCCTTTCTTTGGCAATGCCTGGAGGGATGTGTTGCATCGGCGTGTGAGCATGGATTTGCCGGTTGCGCTGGGTATGTTGATCACCTTTGCGGTGAGTTCTGCAGGTACCTTTGATCCACTTGGGCAGTTCGGCGCACAGGTGTATTTCGATTCGTTCACCATGTTCGTGTTTTTTCTGCTGTTTGGGCGTTGGCTCGAGTTGCGTTTGCGCGACCGGACTGCAGGCGCTCTTGAGGCATTGATGAACCGTTTGCCGGACAGCGTGGCCAGGCTTCTGGCTGATGGAAGCTATGAGCGTGTGTCGGTGCGGCGTTTGCGGGTAGGCGACGTCATTCGTGTGTTGCCCGCTGAAGCGTTTCCGGCCGATGGTATGTTGTTGCAGGGGCGAACAGCCGTTGATGAGTCTTTGATAACCGGAGAGTCACGCCCCATCTCCCGGCAGGTCGGTGACGAGGTTATTTCCGGAAGCCACAACCTGTCGGCCATGGTGCAGATGCGGGTGGATCGCGTGGGTGAGGCGACCCGATTTGCTCAGATTGTCAGCTTGATGGAAAGTGCGTCCACGACAAAACCGCCGATGGCCAAGCTGGCTGACACCATTGCAAAACCATTTTTGCTAGGCGTTCTGATTGCTGCGGGGTTGGCTTGTGCTTATTGGTGGCAGGTTGATCCTGAAAAGGCCTTGATGGTCGCCGTGTCGGTGTTGGTGGTTACTTGCCCTTGCGCCTTGTCGCTGGCCACCCCTGCAGCCATGCTTTCGGCGGCCGGTGCATTGGCAAAACGTGGTGTGTTGGTGCGTCGCCTGGAGGCTTTTGAAACATTGGCTGCGGTGGACATTGTGATGTTCGACAAAACAGGCACTTTGACCCGTGATGCCATGGTGATAAAAAAAGTACACGTGCGTGATGGCATTGCGCAGCGTCAGGCGCTGGCCATGGCGGCGGCGTTGGCGCAGTATTCCTTGCACCCGGTGTCAAAAGCGGTTTCGACGGCGTGGGGGGAGGCGCAGCAGTGGTTCGCAAGTCAGATGATTGAAACCGCGGGGCAGGGAATTCGTGGGCTATTGGTTG
>CAIOAQ010000139.1 GCA_903856025.1 uncultured beta proteobacterium | reverse complement strand
TGCTGTCTATTTCGGTGGGTTATGGCCTGTTTTTTGGCAACGTGGTGCTGCTGCCGCTGTGGCTGCAACAGTACATGGGCTACACCTCCACCCAGGCGGGCATGATTCTGGCCCCGGTAGGAGTGATGGCACTGCTGCTGTCGCCGGTGGTCGGCAAGAACATTGCCAAGGTCGATCCGCGTCGTTTTGCCGCCTTTGCCTTCATGGTGTTTGGGCTGGTGCTGTGGATGCGTTCCAACTTCAACACCCAGGCGGACTTTGGCACCATCATGGTTCCGACCCTGATTCAGGGGGTGGCGATGGCGTTTTTCTTCATTCCACTGATGACCATCACCTTGTCGGGCCTGTCGCCTGACCGTATTCCGGCTGCCTCAGGGTTGTCCAACTTTGTGCGCATCACCGCAGGTGCTTTTGGTACGTCGATTGCCACCACACTGTGGCAAGACCGGGCGGCGATGCACCATGCACAGCTCAGCGAATACGTGAACGCTGGCAGTGGCGCTGCCCAAAGCACGCTTTCAGGCCTGGCCGCAGGTGGGTTGACCCCGCCGCAGGCACTGGCTGTGGTGGACCGGTTGGTCAACCAGCAAGCCTACATGCTGGCAGCCAACGACATTTTTTATGCGTCCTCGATGATCTTCTTGGCGATGATTCCGCTGGTGTTCCTGACGCGCCATGTCCGGGGTCAGGGTGCCGCGGGTGACGCTGGCGCCGGAGCGCATTAGCCCGGCTCAGGCGACTTGCCATGCGCCGTTAAGCGCATGGAAAATTTCAGCCCTTGCTTTCTAAAGCGTTGTGTTTCTTCTTGTGGATTTTGCCGCTCTGGGCGTTTTCTTTTTTCTGCACGGCCGCCTGTTCACGCGCACCTACGTGGCCATTTTTGGCTACTTTTGCCTCGGTCTGAGTGACCTTGGCTTGACCGGCTTGCAGGTGACCCGCTTCACGGTTGGTGAGCTCACCTGAGTTGATGCCCTGCTCGACGCGCTTTTCCTGGTTGACGTTGCGTTGCACATCGGCCTGCATGCGTTCAGAGGATTTTGATGCCGGGTCGCCTTTCACATCGTTGCTTTTGGCGGTCTTGATGTCCTGGCTGGCGCGGTTCTGTGCACGGTTCAGTTGCACACGTTCGCGTGGGGTCAAAGTGCCGTCTTTGAGCTGCTTGGCTTGCAGGCGATCAATTTGGCTTTGTTCCTTTTCAAGCCGGCCAGCTTCCTTGGTGCTGAGACTTCCGTCTTTCAGTCCACTTTCAATGCGGGTCTGCTGGTTGACATCACGTTGCACCGTGGCGGCTGGAGTTTGTGCAAAGGCACTGGCGCTGCCCAATGCCACAAGGAGAGCCGTCACAAGCATGCGAGTTTTCATGGTGTTCTTTCAAGTCGGTACAAGCCAAATCGGCTGCTCACTACAACGCCCGCTGGCCTCGGCCGGTTCACATCAAGTGGATGAAGATTTGTAAAGAAGCCGCGGGGTTTCCCCTGTATAAGTTCTCGTAACATGGTGTTGCGCCTTGCGCCGGCCGCCCCTTTTAGGGAGGCCGTGCAAAAACACCAGCGGTAGAGACCCCCGGCGGCGCTGAAACCCTTGCGCAAGGGATAATCTGCACCACATGGCACTAATTACTCTTCTTGACGCCCAATTGGCTTTTGGGCACGTCCCCCTGCTGGATCACACTGGTTTTTCGCTCGAAACCCAAGAGCGTGTGGGCCTGATTGGCCGCAACGGCACGGGCAAATCCTCTTTACTGAAAATTCTGGCTGGCATCGACAAACCCGACGATGGCAGCCTTCAGGTGCAAAACAACACCCGCATTGCCTACGTGGCACAAGAGCCGCAACTCGATCCGGATGCTACTGTATTCGTAGCTGTTAGCGCAGGTTTGTCAAGGGTTAGAGACCTGATTGATGAGTATTCTCAAGGTCATGGCGATCTGGACGCCATGCAGAGTGAAATTGAAGCGCTGGACGGCTGGAACTGGGAACAGCGGGTAGAAGAAACCCTGCACCGCCTGCATCTGGAGCCCGAGGTGTTGATTGGCACGCTCTCAGGCGGTAACAAAAAACGTGTGGCCTTGGCGCAGGCCCTGGTGGCTGCACCCGACGTGCTGCTGCTGGACGAGCCGACCAACCACCTGGATTTGGACAGCATCGAGTGGCTCGAAGGTTTGTTGTGTGATTTCAAGGGTTCCATGGTCACCATCACCCATGACCGCAGCTTTCTGGACAACGTGGCCACCCGCATCGCCGAACTCGACCGAGGAAAATTGCAGTCCTACCCTGGGAATTTCGCGGCTTACTTGCTGCAAAAAGCAGAGCAAACAGCGCAAGAAGCGGTGATCAACGCCCGCGCCGACAAGTTGCTGGCGCAAGAAGAAGTGTGGATTCGCCGGGGTGTGGAAGCCCGGCGTACCAAGGCGCAAGGCCGCATCAACCAGCTGGAAGTGTTGCGTGCCACGCGCGAAGCACGCCGTGATGCGCTGGGCAGCGTCAAGCTCGACGTGGCCAGCGGCGCCGTCAGCGGCAAACTGGTGGCTGAATTGACCCACGTCAGCAAGAGTTTTGGCGAGCGCCGAATCGTGGACGATTTTTCTACTGTCATCCTGCGCGGCGACAAGGTCGGCTTGCTCGGCCCCAACGGTGCGGGCAAAACAACCTTGCTGAAACTCATTTTGGGCGAGCTCAAGGCCGATCCGGCTCCTGCCAACGCGCCCAAGCCCGGCCCGGGTGAGAGCGCCTGGGGCACGGTGCGCCAGGGGGCCAACATCACCGTGGCCTACTTTGACCAGATGCGCAACGCGCTGGACCTGGATGCTACGCTGGAAGACTTCATCAGCCCCGGCAGCGAGTGGATCGAGATCGGCAACCGCCGCCAGCACGTCAAAAGTTACCTGGGCGACTTTTTGTTTTCACCGGCACGCGCCAACTCACCGGTGCGCAGTTTGAGTGGCGGCGAGCGCAACCGGCTGCTGCTGGCGCGCCTGTTTGCACGGCCCGCCAACGTGCTGGTGCTCGATGAGCCCACCAACGATCTGGACATTGACACGCTCGAACTGCTGGAAGATTTGCTGCAGTCCTACGAAGGCACGGTGTTTCTGGTGAGCCATGACCGCACCTTTCTGGACAACGTGGTCACCAGCACCATCGCCTATGAGGGCAACGCCGCGTGGCGTGAGTATGAAGGCGGTGTCACCGACTGGTTGACGCAAAGCAAGCGTGCCAATGAGTTGAATAAAAAAAGTGGTCAAAAAGCATCGCAGCCCTCGAAGGATGGGCGAAGTTTGCTATCAAATAGTTCAGCACCAGAAACCCCACCGGCAGCTGCTGGTGTGTCTGCCACCGCGTCCAAAGCCCGCAAACTCAGTTACAAGGAGCAGCGGGAGTTGGATGAGTTGCCGGAGCTGATTGCCAAGCTGGAGGCTGAGCAAAAGGACATCAACGCGTTGCTGGCTGACGGCAGCCTGTATGCGGTGGACAACACCCGCGCTCTGAAGCTGGCGACCCGTGGCGCAGAGATTGACGACAACTTGTTGGCCGCGCTGGAGCGGTGGGAATGGTTGGGCTCAGCAAAAGTTGAAATTGCATGATTTAATCCACCTCATGGTGAAAAACTTGAGATGGATCATGCTTTTGTGCTGCCTTAGCAGCGCGTCCGGTGCTCTGGTGGTCCAAACTGAAACGTCCCTGTGGGATTTGTTGTGGCAGACCCGTCGGCGGGAAATCGAATTTGTCAGCGTGACCGTCTTTGCTTTGGTGGTGGCGGTCGTGGCCTATTTGTGGCGCAGCAACAGGCAGCTGCGTGAACTGACCAACCTCAACCGCGACGCGCAAATCTCCCTGGAACTGACAGCGGCGGTGTTCGAAAGTCAGGTCGGGTTGATCGTGACAGATGAAAACGGCACCATCCAGCGCGCCAATTTGGCCATGGTCTCCATGCTGGGTTACGCCGACGGTGCGTTGAATGGCCAGCTTACCCGCATGTTGCGCGGGTCCAACATGATCGCTGGCACCCTGCGGGCAGTCTGGAAAGAAGTACAGGCGGGTGGCCGCTGGAAAGGTGAATTGCTGTGCCGTCACCGTGACGGAGGCGATGTGCCCTGCATGGTGACCGTGACCGCGGTGCACAACCAAGCCATTGGCATGACCGGTTTTGTGGGCTCATTCATTGACATATCGGGGCAGCAACAGGCGCAAGACGAAATATGGCAACTGGCGTACTTTGATCCCTTGACCCAGTTGCCCAACCGGCGCATGTTCATGGAGGCGCTGCGAAACACCATGCGCGATGCGCTGCGCAACGGCAAGCTGGCGGGCGTGATTTTCATTGATCTCGACCACTTCAAGAACCTCAACGATGCCCATGGGCACACGGTGGGCGACCAGCTGTTGTGTCGCACCGCAGAACGGATCAAGCAGTTGCTGGGTGCGCACGACATGACGGCACGACTGGGTGGGGATGAATTCGTGGTGATGATGCCCAACCTGGATACCAGCGAAGACTTGGCTTTGGCACAGGCCATGGTCAAAGCTGAACAAATTCATCAGACACTGCGCCAGCCGTTTGAACTCGATACCCACAACAGCATTGGATTGCAGGCGCTGACACTGCGCTACACCTGCAGCGGCAGCATTGGCGTGGCTTTATTTGGTTTGGTGGATGAGCCCCTCACAGAAGTACTCAAACGTGCAGATTTGGCCATGTACAAGTCCAAACAGGACGGGCGCAACCTGATTCGCTGCTATGACCCTGCCGCCCAGCAGGCGCTTGCCCAGCGCATGGCTTTGAGCAACGACTTGAACATTGCACTGCGTGACGGCCAGCTCAAGTTGCTCTACCAGTTGCAGGTGGATGCGCAAAATCAGGCGGTTGGAGCCGAATGCCTGATGCGATGGCATCACCCGGTGCGTGGCCTGGTGTCGCCGGTGGAATTCATTCCGCTGGCAGAAGAGTCTGGCGCCATTGTGGCCATGGGGGATTGGGTGGTGCAAAACGCCTGCGAACTGCTGGTGCGTTGGTCGAAAAATCCGGGTTTGTGTCATCTGACACTGAGTGTCAATGTCAGCCCCCGTCAATTTGCTGAAACAGATTTCGTCGAACGGGTATCCCAAATTCTCAAGCGCACAGGTGTTCAGCCCTACCTGCTGCGGCTGGAAGTCACCGAAGGCATCGTGATGCAGGACACCCAGGAGGTGATCGCCAAGATGCGTGAATTGTGCGAATTAGGCTTGAGTTTTTCAATTGATGACTTTGGTACCGGCTATTCGTCGCTGTCCTACATTCAGTCGCTGCCCTTGGCCGAAATCAAAATAGACAAGACATTCGTGAACGACATTGCCACCGCAGATCGTTCAGAGGCGATTGTCAAAGCGATCGTGGCGCTGGGCCACAGCATGGGCATCACCATCGTTGCTGAAGGTGTCGAGACCCTGGCTCAAAAGGACCGCCTGTTGTTCCTGGGTTGCACCTTGCTTCAGGGCTACCTGATCAGCCTCCCTGCGCCAGCCACCGCCGTGGAAGCCTGGGTATCAGAAAACCAAGGCGAAGGCGTGCAACAGCCTTTGCTGGTCTAGGCCGCTTTCGCTTTCTATTGCGCCACCAGCGTCTGGTTCATCCAGATGCGCAAGTCACCCCACATTTTGTGCATCTCTGCATCGTTGGGTGCCCGCAAGGCGTTCGGCAATTCCACGGTCACCACTGGCACCGCATTTTGCACACCCGCATAATTGCCCAGGGAACCGGGAAACACCCCCACCTGGTCAAGGTACAGGCGACCCAGCCTCGTGGGAGGCATCGCCGGGCCGTCAAAATCGAGCAAGCCATAAGGGGCGTGGATGCTTACGATCACATCGGGTTTGAAACTGGCCATTTGATCAAACAAAAACCGGGATTCAGGTTCACTCAGAGGTGACCTTCCGGGCCAGCGGCGCGGGTCTTTGCGGGTGAGTTTTTCCCAATAGCGCTTGGTTTCAGCCTGCCAGTTCGGGGTTGGAAAGTTGCGGTTCAAATCCACGCCATGGGCGTTCATGCGTCTGGCCGGCTGGCGCATCAAGCCATCCGGGTTCAGGATGGGGATAAATCGCCAAAGCGTGGATTGGGGATCTGACTGCGCCCATTGCATCCAGTGCAGTGCAACTGCCGCGGAGGAAAACTCGTCGCCATGCATGGCCGCAACCACCAACACGCGCAATTTGGGGGCGGTGACGGTGACATCACGCATCAGCAAGTCGCGTCCCTGAACACTGTGCGCGCCGCTGGGCTGTAGTCTGGTGCTTTCGCACAAGGTCAGGGAAATGCCCGGCAATTTTTTATAAAAATCACTGCAAGCCCACGTATTTAAATGACTAAATGCTACTAAAAATAGAGCTGCCAGAGTTTTCATTGAGTTGCTTGTGCCCATGACCTGATTTTAGATGGCGGGGCGGAAAGAACCCGCCACGCCACAGGGCGGTTGGATATCGGGTAAATTCCGAGCCATGTCATTGACCCGTTCCAGCGCACAAGCGCGTGCCCCCCAATTTTCCAGTACCGAATTTCGAACCGCGTTGGGCATGTTTGCGACCGGGGTGACCATTGTCACCGCACGTGCCCCCGACGGACACCTGATCGGTTTGACGGCCAGTTCGTTCAACTCGGTGTCGCTGGCGCCGCCGTTGGTGTTGTGGAGTCTGGCCCAGGCTGCATCGTCCATGGATGCCTTTCGCAAAGGCAGCCATTACGCCATCAATATCCTCGCAGCGGACCAACAAGCCTTGGCGCAAAGGTTTGCCACCCGTGATTTGGATCGATTTGCCGACGTTGATTTTGCAGAGGGTACCTGCGGTGCGCCGCTGCTGGCTGGCGCTGTGGCCACCTTTGAGTGCTTCAATCGCAGCCGTTACGTGGAAGGTGATCACGTGATTTTTGTCGGTGAGGTAGAGCACTGCACGCACCGCGCAGGGGCGTCGCCGCTGCTTTACCATGGTGGCAAGTTTTACACTGAGCACCCCTTGTAGCTACTAACTTGATAGTGTTTTACGTAATATTTATAAGGGCTACGCTCTTATTTGTTATATAGTTTCAGGGTGCGCAGACCACGGTTTGTGCCAAACATGTTGCTGGTACAGCCGATTTTTGCCAACCTACGTCATGACCGATTCCACATCCGAGCGCATTCTGATTGTCTATTCCACGACCGATGGCCACACGCCGCGCATTTGTGCCCGCATGCAAGAAGTCATGCAAGGCTTGGGCAAGCGGGTCACGGTGCTGCCGGTGGCGCAGGCCGATACCCAGGATTTGACGCAATTTGACCGGGTGGTCATCGGCGCGAGCATTCGCTATGGCCACCATCAACCCCAGGTGGCACAGTTCATTGCTCAACACCAAAGGCGGTTAGAGGCTTGTCCCAGCGCATTCTTCACGGTGAACATTGTGGCCCGCAAGCCCAACAAGAACACGCCGGAGACCAATCCCTATCTGCGCAAATTTTTGCAAGGCATTGACTGGAAACCCCGCCTCACAGGTGTGTTTGCTGGCAAGTTGGATTACCCCAAATACGGGTTTCTGGACCGCTTGATGATCCGCTTCATCATGCTCATCACCAACGGCCCAACCGACCCCAAAGCGGTGGTGGAATTCACCAACTGGGGCGCGGTGGAGGCTTTCGCACGCGAGGTGTGCGCGCTCCCAGCCTGAGCCCCGGGGTGCTGGTTGGTGGAGACAGGCGGGATCGAACCGCCGACCTATTGATTGCGAACCAATCGCTCTCCCATCTGAGCTATGCCCCCATGTGGGCGAGATTCTAGAGTTGAAAGCTTGAGTTTGGCAAAATTTTGCAGGTCCGAGCCGATGCGTCGGGCTGCATGTGGCAGTTGCGCGATTGGCCGATAATCGGCTTTTGCTGTTGCGCCACACACTACGGGTATTGGGTTGTATGAAAGATCATTACGCTGCTTTGAACCTGCGCAGTTCAGCAACATTGGCGGACATTAAAAAGGCGTTTCGCCAGGCGGCTTCGACGCACCACCCCGATCGCAATCCTGCGCCTGAAGCAGCGGCGCGCTTTCGGGCAGCCCAGGAAGCCTACGATGTGTTGTCGGACCCCGTCAAGCGCAAAGCCTTTGATGACAACCGACAACGCAATTTGCTCGATGACCCCCTGCAAACTGCGCAAGAAATTTGGCAGGCCTATTTCAGGCGCATTGTTTGAAAACCACACTGAATTTGGAGAACACCATGAGCATGTCAGCATTTTTTCGCAATTTGCGCACCTCGTACCAGGCCGAAATCGATGACCTGAGCTTTGACTCCGAAGGCCGTAACGTGTTGCGCCAACGCCTGCTTGAAAAACGCGGGCAGGTCGCTTTTTTACGGCAGATGATGGAAGTCAGCCCTGAAATGGTTGCAGTTGTGTTTCACGATGGTTTCCATTTTGAGCTGCCGTCGGTGCTGGATCAAGTGCTGACCCTGGATTCGGATGAGTTTCCTGATTGGGCAAGTCTGGCCGATGCCGTGCAGCTGACACCGTGGGCCCAGGAGTTGGCCGATGGATTTTTGCAGGAGCCTCAAGGCGACTGGTTCATGACCGTGGCGGCCGCGCTGGAATACATGCACCAACGGCCCTCGTCCCACCACTCTGAAGCTGGCGAGCACGAGCAT
The DNA here is from genome assembly GCA_903856025.1 of uncultured beta proteobacterium. Taxonomy (GTDB): domain Bacteria; phylum Pseudomonadota; class Gammaproteobacteria; order Burkholderiales; family Burkholderiaceae_C; genus Rhodoferax. The sequence continues at coordinate 2,850 of CAIOAQ010000139.1, read as the reverse complement.
GACGGCGCTGAGCCACATGGCCAAACCCACCGGCGTGACATCGACCATGGCCATGACTTTGACCGTGACGACGAGCAGCATCAGGAACGCAACCACGACGAATCCAGCGCCCAATGGCTTGAAGACCAGGGATTTGACCGCAAGGAATGATTCTCCTGCTTCTTTGAACGACATCACCGAACGAGCACACAGGAACTTCACATGCACCATTTGGCTTTGATTGAACAAACCCGCGCCCTGATTGCCGCAGGCGACATTGTGGGCGCAGAGCATGCGCTGGTTGAACTGGCTGATCGTGAAGGCGATGGTGCGCTGATGCTGGTGCTGGAGCAGTTGCCGCCCAAGGACGTGCTGGCCGTGATTCGTGAATACGACAGCTCGCGAGAGACCATCATCAATCTGATGATCACCCCTTCGCAATTTGCCCGTGCGGTGGTGATCGAAAAGCAATACCGCGACCTGACCCGTGGGCATTTGCGTGGCATGATGAATTCGGTGATTTTTCGCGATACGGCCAAGCCGGTTGATTTTTTGACCGCCATCGGGGACCTGGAAGGCGGCAGTGAGGCGCTGGCCGATTACTTTGAAGAAAAATGGAGCCGCATCGAGGCCTTTGCGCGCACCGGCACGTTTGACACGGTGGAAGACGATGGCGACATGTTGGCTGAGGACGACCTGCGCGCCAATGCCTATGCCCGCCCCAAGCTGGACGAAGACGAGGTGGCTGATTCAGACTGGATGCAACTAGCCTGGTTGCTGCGCTACGAGTGCCCGGACCTGTTCATCGAGATGTTGCTGGTGCTGCGTGCCAAAGCACGAGCGTTCGAGCTCGGCCTGGATGAAGACGAAGCCTACGAAGACGATGGCAGGGTCGAAACCGGTGACACCGACCGTGGCCAGGCCACCCCCGCAGCGATTGATCCGGACGAAGAATCCGCGATTTGATACGGTGCAGACAGATTGACCCGCATGACCCACCCAGTTTCTGATCCGGCACACGCTGTTTCGCTGTTTGACGAACGCCCCTTTTTTGAAAAGGCACTGGTCTACGGGCTGCAGCATGGCTTGATTGACACCGCCAAGACCGAGGTGATGGCGCAGGAGGCCCCCAAAGGCATGGTGCAAATCGCCCGCTATTTCGGCAGCGAGTATTTGCGCCCCGAGATTGAAAGGGCGCGTGAACGCATCGTCAACCTGGTCAGCTTGCACTTGCAGGATGCCAGCGCCGGCGACTTGCGCGTGGCAGCCGGCTTGCTGCGTGACCATTCGCTGCTGTCGCGCTCCAAAGCGGGCTCGGACATGCTCAAGGCGTTGATTGTCATGCCGCAGAACACCCATTTCGGCATGAATGAGCGGGGTGCATTTTCAGATCGACACATTCCCCAGTTGGCGCGTTGGTCGTTGGCCAGTTATGCCGATTACCAGGTCGAGTTTGCGGCCCGACAACACGCTGTGCAGGCGGTACAAGCGGCACTTTGGCTGGCCGATCAATACGGGGTGTCCGCCGACGATTTGCAGGACGCAGAGCCCGATGCTGAGGCGGTGATCCGCACCGCGCTGCTGCTGGGCTTGACCCGGCGCAAAGAACTTCCGGATTGGGCGGGCTTTGAAAAACTAGTGGTGGCGCTGCGGCTCAAACAACCCGATCAAGTCCTTCTGAAATTACCCAAAGATTTGCCTGATGACTTGCACCTGGCGGTCGAGTCGGTGCGCCAGACGATGCTCTTGGATTGGCCGAAACTGCTGGACAAACGCTTGGCTCCGCGCAAATTGTTTGACCAGACACCGGCTTTCATGGGGCGTTACTTTTGGGTTGAAGATGCTTTGAGCGAAGTCAGTCAACACGATCATCAACGCTCGGCCGCGTGGGACAAACTGACCCAAGGGCACAGCGACGATGGCACGGTGCTGACGCTTTGCTTGTGCGTGGCGGCAGGCAGCGCCCCGAAAGCCCTGCTGTCAGAGAAGTCTTCTGCCACACTGATTCGCAAAATTCGCAAGCAAGGTTTTAAACCCACGCTGGCGACGGATTACCTCGTGGCGCATGCACCACAGCAGCATCAGGATGACTTCATCTCACTGTGGACCAATTTTTTGGACGAGGCCCAATATACCTTGCTCAGTGACCACGACCCCCAACTGCACGATGCGTTGGCCTTGTTGCGTCGTGAATGCAATGTGAGCTGAAACCGCTTTTAAGCGGTGCGTTTGCTGAAGAGGTGTGAAAGTTCACGGTCCATCATGTCCGCATCGCCGGTATTGAGCTCCAGCAAGCGGCGCAAACGGGTCAGACTTTGCAGATCAATGTCGTTGCACGCCATGCCAATGTTCTGGTCTTCAAGGTGCACCACTTTCCCATTCATCTCAATCGCATCACCTCCATCGGTGAGCGGCAAAACCAAACGGCAGCTGTCGTTCAAGGCCACAGTCACATCGACTTTTGTGTGAACCAACGCGCCTTTGAGGGCGATATCCAGCAATTCCACCTCCAGCGCTTGCGTGGGCAACTGCAAAGACACCTGCGCCATAAAGGGGACGCGGGAAAAAAGACGATGGCCTTGCGCCAAAGAGGTGGTCATGGTGGGATCCTTTAAGGTTTGCAGCATGGGGCATGGTTCCAGTGCCAATGATAAGCCCATGCGAAGAACCGCCTGCGATCAGGTTAGAATCGCCAACCTTGGAAGCGTGGCAGAGTGGTCGATTGCACCGGTCTTGAAAACCGGCAACGTTTTGCGACGTTCGTGAGTTCGAATCTCACCGCTTCCGCCAACTAGGTGAACTTTTCCGCTAACGACCCAGCACGGGAAACAGCTTCACCAGTCCATCGGACATCACCTCCACAGACAGCGC
>CAIOAQ010000138.1 GCA_903856025.1 uncultured beta proteobacterium | reverse complement strand
GTAACACCCGTGGGGTGTTTCTTGTCATGCTCGCCATGTTGTGCTGGTCGGCGCTGGATGCCTGCAACAAGCAATTGATGGGGATGGGTATTCCGCCAAACCAAGTGCTGTATTTGCAAGCTACGACAGTCTTGGTCATGGTGTCCCCGCTGATTGTCTGGACGCGGGGTGAGTGGGTGGCCACACGCAACCCAAAAATGCACCTGTTGAGGGCGGCATTTATCGTTTGCTCCGCTTGGTGCGCCGCTTGGGCGGTCTCTCACCTCCCATTAGCCGAAGCCAGCGCCTATTTGATGGCGGGTAGCTTGTTCATGCTCCCACTGGGCGTCTGGCTGCTTGGGGAAAGGCCTCATTGGTTGCGTTGGTTGGGCGTCGCGGTGGGTTTTGGCGGGGTACTGACCATCTTGCAGCCCGGTGTCGGCATGTTTCAATGGGCCGCTTTGGTGGCACTGTTCGGAGCGCTCATGGAAGCCATGCTCGGGGTGGTGTTGAAAAAATATACAGGCAACGAACGACCATTTGCGGTGTTGGTCTGGAGTCAGGCCGCGTGTTGGTTCACTTTCGGGCTGATGAGTGGTTTTACGTTGCCGTCAATCCCGATGGCGTTGTGGTTCCTGATGCCAATCATTGGCTTGGCCTCATCTGGAATTTATCTGGCCTATTTTTTTGCTTACCGTGCGGGCGATGCCTCGGCCGTAGAAGCAGGCAGTTTTTCAATGCTTTTGTTCAGCCCAGCCATTGGCTACCTGGTGTTTTCGGAGCGACCTGGCACCTCTTTTTGGTTGGGGGCAGGATTGCTGGTTTGCGGCATCACCTTGGTCATCATAGAACCCAAGGGGTCAAGCCATAGGGGTTGAACAAAGTTTGACCGTGTACTTGATCGCCTGATGAAATGAATGGGTCAAAGCGCCTTGTCAATGGCCGACAGCAAATTTTTACTTTGTGGCCCGGTCAGACTGGAGAAGCTGTCGATGACCTTGCCATTGCGGTCGATCAGGTATTTATAAAAATTCCAATGCGGTGTTTGGCCTGTTTCTTTGGCCAAAGCCTGATACAGGGAATTGCTGTCAGGGCCGGACACCACCGATTTTGAAAACATGGGGAACTTGACGGCGTAGGTGTTGAAGCAAAAGTCGGCAATTTCCTTATCGGTACCAGGTTCTTGTTTGCCAAAGTCATTGGATGGAAAACCCAGTACGACCAAGCCTTTATCCTTGTACGTGGCATAAAGCGATTCCAGCCCTTCGTACTGGCCAGTAAAGCCGCAGTAGCTGGCAGTGTTGACCACCAAAATGACCTTGCCGGCATATTGACAGAGGTTCTGAGGAGTTTCGTCCTGCAAACGGTTGAAGCTGTGTTTGAGAATGGGGGGGCAGGTTGCAGGGCCATTGGTCGCAGGCGTCGATTGTTTTTCAGATGCAGTCGTGGCTGCTTGTCCCGTTGAACTCGCCAACAGCACGACGGCAACGCACATACCTGGCAAGAATTTTCGATTCGAAATCATGACAGACCCCCAAGAACGATGAAGAGTGCGAATCAGTTTATCGAGTTGATTAAACCTTTGCATCAGAGGGTTTTGCAACCGCCAGCCGCCACAGTGAGGTGACTTCATTGGCACGGGCGACGTGCAGGACATCCGTGCTGTCTTTGGTTTTTGGGTGCTGGGGCTTGGCATCTATGCGGCTGACCACACGCAGTCCGTTTTGCTCAAAGGTGTTTAACAATTCTTCGCGTGTGCGCATCCCCAGGAGCTCGGCCAGGTTGGACAAAATCAGCCAGCCTTCCCCTTTTGGTGCCAAATGCAAGGCTAATCCAGCCAAATAGCCGCGAAGCATTTGCCCATTTTCGTCGTACACGGCGCGTTCAAGCGTCGATCCCGGGCGTGCCGGCAGCCATGGCGGGTTGCAGACGATCAAGGAGGCTGCGCCTTCAGGAAACAGATCGGCAGCTTGTACTGAGACCTTGTTTTCCATCCCAAGTCGGCCCATGTTGTCGCGGGCACAGGCCAAGGCACGGGGCTCGGAGTCAGTGGCTATGACACGTTCAACACCACGATGCACCAGGATGGCAGCGAGCACGCCAGTGCCGGTGCCTATGTCAAACGCGGTGATCCCCGTATGACCCTTGGGTGGTTTGGGTAGATGGGCTGCGGCCACCAGGCCCAGGTATTCGCCGCGCACCGGAGAAAACACACTGTAGTGGGGGTGGATGCGGAAGTTTTCAGCACCATTGAGCGAAGCAATTTCAACACCCACACGTCGCCACTCGCTGGCGCTTGTCATGCCGAGAAGCTCTCGCAAAGAGACCACCGAAGGCACTGATTCAGTTGGTGTGGCTATCTCTGGCGCGTCCCATGCCTCATGACACGCGGCTTGCACATTGGGGGCCCGGCGCAAGGGGCAGTGGAAGTTTTCGTCAAGCTCGATGAGCACCATGCCCAAAGTTCGCGCCCGTTGAGCCTGAGTTTGACGGTGCAGGTTAAAAGCCTCGACGATCGGTATTGGGAGGTCGGATTTGACGCGCTTGCGCTTGGGTACTTGGTCGATACGCCGTGCTATGGCATCAAGCAAATGGCGGGCATTATGAAAATCACCTCTCCACAGCAGGCCGGTGCCGCCACAAGCCAGGTGGTAGGCGTTATCGGCAGTGAGGGTGTCGTCAGCCAATACAACACGCTGCGGGGGCGCATTGCCGCGTTCGCTGCGCCACAACGCGGTGTGCTCCACGTTGGCTTCGCTCCAATGCACATATTGCGCTGAGGTGTTGCAAATTGATGGGTTTGAGGAGGATGTCATGTGATTGGCCGTAGATGGAAGTACGAGGGTTGTAACAGATTGGTTTGATCTGGTGCATAACACTGGATCGTGAGCAACGTTCTTTTAAAACAGAACAGGGATCTAGAATGAAGTTTTGGACCTGCTCGCTTTTTCTTGGCAACATGGGCGCAATGACTCCTGATCTCTCACTACGATTGGCCGCTGCGGTGGAGCAGATGCCTGCGTTTCCTGAAAGCGTTCAAAAAATCCTGGCCCTCACGCGCGAAGTGACTTGTTCGCCCAAGGATCTGGTTCGGGTGATCAACCGAGACCCGGTGGTCACTGTGAAGGTGCTTCGGGTGGTGAACTCAGCCTATTACGGGCTGGCCAAACAAATCACGTCAGTTGACCATGCCGTCGTGTTCCTGGGATTCAACACCATCAAAAACCTGGCGCTGAGCATCGCTGCAATTGGTATGTTGCCCAGCAGTTCATTGGCCGGATTTGATGGACAACGGTATTTGCTGCACTCGTTCACAACCGCCGCTCTGGCCCGCCAATTGGCACAACGTTTGCCAGGTGAGGATGTGCATGACTGCTTTATTGCGGGCCTGTTGCATGATTTTGGCAAAGTCGTCGTGGCCCAATTTATGCCAACAGAGTTTCGTTGCGCCATGGAAATGAGCTTGTGGCAGGAAGTAGCGTTGCACCTGACCTTGACCGATGTGATTGGTGTGGATCACGCTGAAGTCGGGGCCATGCTGGCAGAAAAATGGCGTTTCGCACCGGATTTGGTGGAAACTATTCGGTTCCAGCATGAGCCACAGCGGTGCGACACTGGCATGATGGCGAGTGTGGTAGCTGCCAACCAGATCAGCAAAGGACTTGGCTTCGACTTTGGTGGCTGCAATGTCGCCGAGGAATTGTGTGACAGCGTGGCCTCGCGCTTGGGGGGGGGGCTAGACGTGGTCAAGACCAGCCTGGGAAATTTGGACACTTTGTTGCAGGAAGCCAGGCTATTTTCCAAAATTTGAGGAAATGTCAATGGAATCTGCCATCACTTTCTTGAACTGGAGCCGGAACTTTGAAACCGGCTTGGAGTTGGTTGACAAGCAGCATCATGCGCTGGTCGATATGGTCAACCAAGCCGCGCCACATCTTGCAATGAACGATGACACGGCAAAACGCGCAGTTGGCCCACTTCTGGACAACTTGACGCGGTATGCCTTGATCCACTTCCGGGATGAAGAACACTTGATGGTGCAAAGGGAAATTGCCCCCGCCTATTTTGCACAACATCATCGGGCCCACCAGATGTTTGTTGACCAGGTGACTGCCATGCGCAAGCAGTACGAACAGGATGGCACCGTGACGGGCACGGATTTATTGCGTTTTTTAAGCAGTTGGTTGAGTTTTCACATTCTTCTGGAAGACCAGCGAATGGCCAGCCAGCTGAGGGACATGGACAACGGCAGATCAGCGCTGCAAGCCTTTGAGCAGGTCACCCAGACCCAGGAAGGTGTACATGCGGTTTATAACAACGCCATGCTGGATTTATTCACCTTGTTGACCGAGCGCAATCACAAATTGGAACTTGCCAATGCTGCGGTGCTCAAGGCGCAAGTGGCGTTGCAAATGGCCAACCAGTCCCTAGAGACGCGGGTGCAGGAACGCACCCGTGACCTGGCTGCAACTGTGCAACGCCTGGAGCAAACACAAAACCAGCTGTTGCAATCTGAAAAAATGGCAGCGGTAGGCCAGTTGGCAGCAGGCGTGGCGCATGAAATCAATAACCCTGTTGGATTTGTCACGTCCAACATGGGAACCTTGTCTGATGACATCAAGCAATTGTTCGATCTATTGGATATGTACCAGGCGTCATCCACAGATTTGCCGCCGGAGCAACACGCGGCGGCGGTAGCCGCCCTGCAGCAGGCCGATCTGGATTACTTGCGCAACGATGTGCCCAACCTGATCCGGGAGTCGCTTGATGGATTGTCACGGGTCAAGCGCATTGTGAGTGACCTGCGCGATTTTTCACGGGCCGATGACGGCCAATGGGTGGCCACTGACTTGAATGAAACACTGGAGAGTGCACTCAACGTGGCCGCCAATGAGATCAAATTCAAGGCCAGTGTGGTCAAGGAAATCTCGACCTTGCCGCCAGTGGTATGCATCGCTTCGCAGATCAATCAAGTATTGGTTAATTTGCTGGTGAATGCGGCTCAGGCGATAGATCAAAAAGGCGTGATCACACTGCGTACAGGCAGCCACGCCGATCAGGTGTGGTTGGAGGTGTCGGATAACGGTTGTGGCATGCCAGAGGAAATACAAGGGCGCATTTTCGAGCCGTTTTACACCACCAAACCTATCGGCAAGGGCACAGGGCTGGGCTTGTCCATTTCATGGGAAATCATCCAACGCCATCAAGGCACGCTGGATGTGCGCAGTGCACCCGGTCAGGGCACCACATTTCGTATTACCTTGCCTTTGAAACGGCTAGAACAAGAGGCTATTGTTTAGCACCACGTGCCAGTGCGGCTGCTTTGGACGCGGCCAATACAGAGCCATCAGGCGCAATTTGCGTAGGCCAGCCTTGCAGATGTTGTTGGGTCATGTCACACAGCGCGGTGATCCAGGCTGGATCATCGTTCAGGCAAGGGATGTAGTTGAATTGTTGGCCACCCGCTTGTAAAAAGGCTTCGCGGGCTTCCTGATCGATTTCCTCCAGCGTTTCAAGACAGTCGCTGGTGAAGGCCGGGCATACCACGTCCACCCGCTTGACACCCGCCTTGCCCATGGCGATCAGTGTCGGTTCGGTATAGGGTTCAAGCCACTTGGCTCGACCCAGTCGGGACTGGAAGGTGACCTTGTACTGGTCTGTGGTCAAGCCCAATTGTTCCGCCAGCAAACGGGCAGTTTTCAAGCACTCACAGTGGTAGGGGTCACCCAGGTGCAGGGTGCGCTCAGGCACACCGTGAAAGCTCATGACCAGCACATCCGGGTTCCCATTGACTTTCCAATGACGCTGCACTGTGCCCGCAAGCGCGGCGATGTAGCGCACATCATCGGCGTAGCGATTGATGAAACGCAGCTCGGGCAGGTTGCGCACGGTGGCAGCCCACTGGTACACCGCATCAAACAAACTGGCGGTGGTGGTGGCTGAGTATTGCGGGTAGGCTGGCAAAATCAGCACGCGCGTGGTGCCATCAGCCTTGAGTGCGTCCAGCTGCGATGCAATTGAGGTACTGCCATACCGCATGGCATAGCGCACTTGTACGTCATGGCCGCGCTGGGCCAGCCAGCCTTGCAGCAGCTTGGCCTGCTTTTCGGTCCAGATTTTCAAGGGGGAGCCTTCAGGCAACCACACGGTGGCGTACTTGGCCGCAGACTTTGCAGGGCGAAAGCGCAGGATGATGCCGTGCAGAATCAATAGCCAGATCAGGCGTGGCACTTCCACCACCCGGGGGTCGCTTAGAAAAGCCGACAAAAAGCGTCGAACTTCCGGTGTGGTAGGCGCATCCGGTGTGCCCAGGTTGCAATACAGCACCGCGGTGCGAGGGGCTTGGCCGTGGTTGAAAGCAGGTTCCTTGGCGAAAGGAGAGGTCAGTAAGGTCATGCGGTATTTTCACCCAGATGCCAAGACAAACTGGGTTGGGGCTCCAAGTTACTGGCTGCTCGTCGATGGGCTGAGGGGTTTGAGTGTCAAGGTTTCGTGCGTGTTGGCAACCACATCGGCTTCGTTCAGGTAACGCATCAGATAACCACCAATCACATAAGCAGCGGCCTGGTCGCTGTAATGCGGGTCAAACAACACGCCGCTTTGACCAACTGGGTTGATACTTTGCGATTTGCCCGGGTTGGCAAAGTCAATGATGCGTCGAGTCGACGGCCCGTAAGTCACAGCCCAGGGAGCAGGGCCAATGGGGGCGGAAAGGTTGTTGGGAACCTCATGCGATCCGGGCGCAGCAAAGGGCCCGACATTGAACACCCAGTCCAGTGGCTTTTGGGCTGCCAGCGGGTGCGCATGGGTCAACGTGTGGGCATTGCCCCACCCCCAGTCGTTGGGGCTAGGACCGAGGGATGATTTCAGGTGAGCGACGGTCGCATTCCATGCAATACGCACAATGTCCCGGCGTGTTTCGGTTTTAGGGGTCTTGATGTTGTCCCACCAAGGGGATGTCTCGTCAGCCGCCAGCAGTGGCAAGGCCAAGTCAAGCGCACGGGTGCCGAGCAGGTTGGCAAATTGATCTGGACCCAATTCGTCAGCCATGGCCGCTTTGGCGAGTTCGTACAAAAACTGGGTGAACACCGTAGGCGGGATGTTGTTCACGGTGTATTGGCCATCCCACAACGCCAGGCTGTCAAACACCGAGCGCTCCAACGGGTCGCGTACGACAGCGCTCAGGTCGGCCATCAGGGGGCCGAGCACCCGCCAGTAGTACCTCGTCTGGGTGCTGAGTTGCAGCGACTCGCAGTTGAGTTGGTTCCATTGGAGTTTGTCATTTCCCAACCGATCTTCAAGCGCCTGAGCACGGTCATAGGGGTTGTAATAGCCAGGTACCGGTATGCCACTGTGGTTGATGGGTTGGTGGTTGGCAGAGACGATGTAGCCTCGCTGCGGATTTTCTTCCTGGGGGTTGTCGCTAAAGCGGTAGAAGCCCAATTTGTCGGCCTCCGGCGTGCTGCCGTCGAGTATGAAGGCTGGGTTCACATTCAGGGGGCGCACCGGCAGTTTGGCAGCAGCCCACCAGCCAATATCGCCTGCGGCGTTGGCCCACACCACGTTCAAGCCGGGGGCGTGGATCAGACTGGCCGCCTCACGGGCTTTGGGGAGCGTGTTCGCCCGGTTCAGGTCATAGAAGGCCTGCATGACGGGGTTGTCGGTTTCCAGAAATGTCCACCACATGGCCACCGGGGCGCTGCCTGCGGTCTTGCCCAATGTGTCTTTGAACGCATCGCTGATGATCGGGCCGTGGGGTGAGCGTTGTATTAAAAATTTGATTGACTTGCCACCCTTGACCTTGATGATTTCCTCGGTGGTGGTCAGATCCACCCACTGGCCCTTCGACCAGACCTGGTTGGGGTTTTGGGGGTTGACTTTTTCCGCAATCAGGTCGATGTCGTCGTTCTGGAACATGGTCAGGCTCCAGCCAAATTCCTGGTTGTGACCCAGCAACGCGGAGGCGTTGAGCGCTTGAAAATTGCCGTACAACTCAAAGCCAGGCATGCTCAGGTGCGCTTCGTACCAGACGGAAGGCAACGAGAAACCAATGTGGGGGTCACCCGCCAACAACGGTTTGCCACTGGAGGTGCGTGTGCCCGAAATGGCCCAGGCGTTGCTACCTTCAAACAAGGGCACACCTGCGATGCTTTGCGCCTCCTGGCTGACCTGTGCGAGTTGCGTCAACGCTTGCCAGTCGGGCGCAGGTTTACGGTGTATGGGTGCGTTGTGCGCAGTTGGCGGAGCCTTTTCAAGTACACCGGATGGATTCCAGTCCAGGTCAAATATCGACAGGTAGGGTTCACCCAATTCGTCGCGGACATAGGTCAACAAAGGCTCGGTCTTGAATGCCGCCGCAAAACTGTAGGCCAGGTAACCGGATACGGCCACCGTGTCTTCGAGCGTGAAAGGGCGCTTGGGGATGCCCAGAATGTCGAACTCCATGGGGACCGGGTGACTGGCCTGAAATTGGTTCACGCCGTCCAGATAGGCCGTCTGGGCAAGGATGGCTGGGCTTTGCAAGTCCAGATTGGCTACGGTTTTGATGGCATTCTCGCGCAGGCGCAGGGTGCGAAACAGCTTGTCCACCTTGATCAACTTGGCACCCAGAATTTCCGCCAATTCGCCTTGTGCCAGACGGCGGATCATTTCCATCTGAAACAGCCGGTCTTGCGCATGTACATAACCCAACGCGCGGTACAGGTCTCCTTCGTTGCTTGCTTTGATATGGGGAATGCCGTATTCGTCATAACGCACCGACACCGGGGCACTCAAGCGGCTCAGCGTCATCTCGCCTGTGCGCTGGGGTTGCTTGGTGGAGATGTACCAGAGCACACTGCCTGCAGCGGCAAGCAACAGGCCTATCAGCAAGTGCATCAGTATCTTGAGGGCAAGTTTCATGAATCGGTCAAGGATGGAGTCTGTGGATCAGTTCAATCATATCTGCGCTGGCATGACAGTTGTCAGCTGAGGGCCTGTGCGGCAGCGATGCCACTGCGTACCGCGCCTTCTAACGTGGCCGGGTAGGGGCCATCCACATAGTCGCCGCAGGCCAGCAAGCCTGGTGCGATGTGCATGCCTGGACGCTTCAGGCCCGGTGTGCAGGCAAAAGTGGCACGCCGCTCCACCACGGTTTTCACAACTTGCAGGTTCAACCCCATTTGTGATTGGGCCTGTGCCCGTACCTGCGTTTCAAGCGTCGCGCGGTCAGCGTCACATGCACTCACCACAAAGGCAAGCAAACCTACCGGGCCGCCGAGTTGACCCCGGTCAAACACAAATTGCGCCGGATGTTGCGCGCAACTGCGCAGCGCCAGCATCGGGTACGCCAAGCGTGCATCGGCCGCCCAGGCATACACCGTGGCAATGGCTTCAAAGCGCAGCGCCTGACATAGGGCAGACCAATCATGCAGGGATGTTGCTATTGATATGGTAGCTTTATCTGCATAATTTAAAGGGGTTATAGCTGCATTTGATGCAGATGTCGCAAGGATGACAGCATCAAAGTTTGCACCATCAATCTGCCAGCCTTGTGGGGTGGGCTGGATCAAGGTCACCCGATGACCACGCTGTATTTGGCAGCCGTGGCGTTGTAACCAGGCAGCCGCCGCGTCGGGAAACAGTGCGCCCAGATCGACCCGGGGTAGCAGCAGACGTGAGCCGCCCTGCGCACCGAACAGGGCATCTCGCAGTACCCTCAAGAAAACGCTTGCGCTGGCGCGGTCTGCAGGTGTGTTCAGTGCGGACACACACAACGGCTCTATTAGTTCGGAGTTGACTCTGGCGCTGAGCGCGCTGCACAGCTCGGCCACGGTCATCGTCGTCGGGCAGCTAAAACCCCGGTGTTGCCATCCGATGGCCGCTTTTAACAGCCGGGCTTTGTCACCGAGTGACCAGCCCTGCGCGGTGAGGATACCGCCCAAGGCATCCAGTGGTGTGGGCCAGTTCTTGAACTGCAGACCAAGCCCATCCGGAAAACGCAGCGTCATGGGCAGGTTCAACAGCACCGATTCAGGCTGAATGCCTACTTGGTGCATCAGTTCAAGCGTGTCGGTGTAGGCACCAATCAGGATGTGCTGCCCGTTGTCCAGCACCACCGGTGTGCCATCCGGTAAACAGCAGTTGTTTAAGTGTTTCAGGCTTCTAGCCCTTCCACCTATTGAACTTGTTGCTTCGTAAACAGTAGCGGTATGACTTGCCTTGGTGGCCGTGATGGCTGCTGCCAAGCCAGCCCAGCCAGCGCCGATGATGGCAATCTTCACCGCGGAGGTGTCCTGCTCATTTCAAACTCATTCATGTCTGGGCACAATACTGTTTAAATGGAAAATTGTCTTTGGATCTGGCAAGGAAGGCTGGCTTATTGAATCAATTTGTTTGCAAAAATTGGAGTGGCTTATCTTACGCTGGACACCCTTGCACCCTGACAATTTATATCAGCATGATGCAGACGTGATGGCGATCGAGTTCGTGGCCATGTCGCAATCAATGTAATCACCAGGCCCAACCACCATGATCAATGACAATCAACCACCCGCAGGGCTGTATACCGATGACAAAAATGTCAGCCGATGTGTGTGGTGTCGTGCGACACCGCAATACCAGCAGTACCACGATCAAGAGTGGGGATTTCCGGTGGAGGATGACCAACATCTGTTTGAGAAAATTTGTCTGGAAGGGTTTCAGGCAGGCTTGAGCTGGTTGACCATTCTGAAAAAGCGCGACGCTTTTCGACTGGCCTTTGCAAGATTCGACATGGACCAGATCGCAGCGTTTGATGAAGCCGATATCAAGCGCCTGGTGTTGGATGCAGGCATTGTTCGTCACCGTGGCAAGATTGTCTCGGTCATCAACAATGCCCAGCGTGCTCAGCAATTGCGCGGCGAGTTCGGTACGCTTTTCAGCTATTTCTGGCAATTCGAACCCAACCCGTCGACTCGTCCCGAACAGATCACACACCAAACGCTGGGTGCATTGACGACATCAGCCGAGTCGATTGCCCTGTCCAAGGACCTTAAAAAACGGGGCTGGAGTTTTGTAGGACCCACCACCATGTACGCCTTCATGCAGGCCATGGGCTTGGTCAATGACCACCTGGAGGGCTGCGCCAGTCGTCAGAAGGCGGCTGTAGCGCGTGCCAAATTGCCCAAAAAGGGTGACACACGGTCATTTTGCATGGGTTGCGAGAGGGTGGCTGTACAGGATGGCGGTTATTTGGCAGGCATGATCTGCGCACGAATTTCACCACCTGGGTAGGCTTTGGTGTGCAAATTGACATACCACTGGCCATTCAAGAGTGCATTGGCCTGTTCAGGCGTGAGGGTGGCCTCACCCATGATCGGGCTTTCCACGCTGCCTTTGAATCCCAAAGCAACGGCCGCATTTTGGCCTGCTGGCGCTGGCCCATGAAAATGCCCGGCACCAGCAGGACCGCTGAGGCCGGCGTAGTCCACCTTCCACTTCAACACTTTGGTTTCTGTGTCCAAGGTCGCTTCCACCGTTCCCATGCCTGCACTGGCATTACCAGGAACTTCCGTGGCACCAGTCAATTTCCCTGTCAGGGTGACGATGTCGGCGGCGTAAGCCATATTTGCGCTACCCGCTAAAACCAGGAAAGCAACGCTAAGAAACTGTTTGCTCTTGGTACCCAATAGACAATACATGGTCTTCTCCTTCGTGTAGGGATGCAAGGCAGGAAATTCAACCTTGCATCGGTCATATTCGCAGATTGAATCCAAACAACAAGCAGGATGCCCCCTCAACCATGAGGGCAGTAGGGTCACTGTGATGGCTTCCAAAAATCATCGTGTGTGACGGGAACACCTGATTCCGAACGGTGCTTCACATCTTGAAACAACTTTTTGACAGCTGCAGCTTGAACTAAAAGGAATACCACCTATCTGACAGACAGATCGCTGTTTGGCAGGATACGTGTTCTTTGACAATTTTTTTCACCGTTATCAATGCATCGCTCCATGAATCATCTTACAAACCACACCGCTTCAAAAACGTTTGACATGGTTGATCCGAACCACACTGTCCCCACTTTGATTGGCCAGGTCTATGAAACCGCGCCACCAAGCCTGCGTGCAAGGATGCTGGAACACTTGATGCGCCCCTTGGGTATCCTGAGTCTGATGGCGATCGCTAACGGGGTGTTTGCAAGCATCCGTTTGCGACATAGTTCTATTGAACCCAAAGTGGGTCTGGATGAAGTCTTGGCGATTCAATCCAGCGATGTGGTCAAGCTGGCTGGCTGGGTCCAGCAGGTCAGCGCCGAAGCCCTGGATGGATTGAATCAGTTGCTTTCGACCTCTCCTGTCTTGACACGGTCCACCGCCACTGCCGTGTTGCTGACTATGCTGATACGAGTCGCTCAACAACGGCACGATCACAGTCCGGGGTCAGAATCTCGTCTAGATCAATAGCGACCGTAGATGTCATAAAAAACCGACTTTTGATTTTCCAAGAGTAGAGTCAGCGCTTGCGTATGGCCAAGAAATTCCCAATTCATCCAGCTAACCCCGACAGAATCTGTTGGGGATGTGACCAATATTGTTCCGTGGACTCGATGGCATGCGCCAATGAGCGTTCACCACATCCTGTGGAATTGTTTGGAGAAGACTGGATGACTTGGGGTCAGGCACCCATGGTGGGAGCTGAGCAGACCAATCCAGAGAGTTTGCCTTTGCGATCACACGATACGCAGAAATAGCCTTATAGGTGGGGCCATGTTGGCTTCCTCGTTTTTGGTGGCATTCGCACCGTGCCGAGCGCCAGGCCAGCGTTCATGGCGATGAGGCATGTTGTCGCACCATGCGCTGGAGTTGCGGCACGCACGAACCGCAGTTGGTACCGCATTTCAGTGTGGATTGAAGTGTGGCCAGCCAGCCGCTCGGCTCACCCGTGCAGGTTTTTAAGTGAGATTCGACGGCGACTTCGGTCACGTTGAAGCAGGCGCACACCTGTTGCCCGCGCGACACGACCGGTACCGGCGGCACGGCCCCTGGGATCAGCAGGGCACGGCCGTAGGAATGGGCAGGCAGGGATTCTTTGAGCAGCGTGGTGATCCAGCCTTGGGCACTCACATCGCCGGCCAGCAACACCGCGTCCAGCACGGTTTGGGTATTGGTTTCCACCAGCCGGGCCGCACGGCGCTGACCGCGTTTGGCATCGGCATAACGCAGCACGTCCGGGCCTTGCAGCTGCATCAGGGCTTCGATCTGCTCCAGCACGTTTGCTGGGGGGGGCTCGTGGTGTGCCGCGCGAAACAGCAAACCACTGCGCTCGCCCGCAGTCTCGCTGGCACCGCTGGCAAACGGGACACAGGTGGCATAGTCAAACTGGGTCATCAGGGACTGCAGTTTTTGGCGCACGTCCAGATGCAGTGATTCGGGCAGCCAGGCCATCGCCAGCAGGTTCCAGGGCATCTCGGCCTTGAGGATCTTGACGGGGGTGTGCTTGAACTCCGGCTGCTTCGAGTCCGGGCAATACGCACCGCTGGTCAGTGCGTTCACGCCAGCCAGTCGTTCACCAGACGGGCTCATGCCGCTGACAAATTCTTCGCCCCAGTGCATCGCCATGAAGGCCTGGTTCAGGCCGACCTCGCGGCTGGTTTGCGCAGGCACCAAGATCGAGCCACGCGCGCTGGTGACATGGACCAGGTCGCCGTCTTTGAGTTGACGCTGCTGCATGTCTTGCGGATGCAATTGCACGCAGGGCTCGCTTACATGACCAAACAGCCGCCCCAAGGTGCCGGTGCGGCTCATGCCATGCCACTGGTCACGCAGGCGGCCGGTGGTCAGTGAAAACTGATAGCGGGCTGTGCGTGGCTCGGCCACCGGTTGGTAGGCCACGCTGATGAAGTGCGCTTTGCCGTCGGCGGTGGGGAAAACGCCGTCCTGGTACAGGCGCGCCTGGCCTGTGGTTTGGCCGGTACGTAGGGGCCACTGCTGGGGGGTGACTTCCAACAGCGCGTAGCTCATGCCGGTGATATCCAGGTCGCGCCCGCGGGTGGATTCGCGGTGCTCGTTCCAGATGGATTCAGGGGTGACGTAGGGGAACAGTGTGTGCTTGGCTGAGCCTGCAATCGCAGGTAATCGACGATTGGGCAAAACCGCTTCCAGTCGCTGTGCAAAGTCGGAGGCAATCTGCCAGTCATGTCGTGCCTCGCCAGCGGGGGCCACGGCCGCACGCACGCGGCTGATACGCCGCTCAGAGTTGGTCACCGTGCCTTCCTTCTCACCCCAGGTGGTGGCCGGCAACAGCAGGTCGGCGTAGGTGCAGGTGGCGGTGGTGGCAAAGGCTTCCTGCACCACCACAAACTCGGCGCGCGCCAGTGCCTGGCGCACCAGCGTCTGGTTGGGCATGCTTTGTGCCGGGTTGGTGCAGGCAATCCACAGGGCCTTGATCTCGCCATCCGCGGCGGCCTGAAACATCTCGACCGCGGTCTTTCCGGGGTGCTCAGGCACGTTGGACACGCCCCACAGCGCGGCGACTTCGGCGCGGTGTACGGCGCTGCCCAGGTCACGGTGACCAGAGAGCAAGTTCGCCATGCCGCCGACTTCACGCCCGCCCATGGCGTTGGGTTGGCCAGTGAGCGAAAACGGCCCAGCGCCCGGCTTGCCAATCTGCCCGGTAGCCAGGTGCAGGTTGATCAGCGAGGTGTTTTTGGCGCTGCCGCTGCTGGACTGGTTCAGGCCCTGGCAATACAGGCTGAGTGTGAGGGTGCGGGGCCGATCGTCTTGCACGCCCGCGAACAGGCGAGCGGCTTGCATGAGCGCCTCGGTGCCGATGCCACAGGTGCGCGTCACCACTTCAGGGGTGCAGTCACGCACCAGGGTTTTGAGCGCGTCAAATCCGCTGGTGTGGGCCGCCATGTAGGCGGTGTCCAGCCAGCCTTCCCACAGCATCAGGTGCAGCATGCCGTGGTGCAGCATGACGTCGGTGCCGGGCTGAATCTGCAAAAACAGGTCAGCTTGTGCCGCGGTATCGGTGCGGCGCGTGTCCACCACCACGACCTTCATGGCTGGGTTGGCACGGCGGGCGTCTTCGATGCGTCGAAACAAAATGGGGTGCGCGTACGCCGTGTTGGAGCCGGTGATGAACAGCGTGCCCGCCAGGTGGATGTCGTCATAACACGCGGGCGGCGCGTCCATGCCCAGCGTCTGCTTGTAGCCCACCACGGCACTGCTCATGCACAGTCGCGAGTTGCTGTCCACGTTGTTGGTGCCGATCAGCCCCTTGGCCAGCTTGTTGAAAACATAATAGTCTTCGGTCAGCAACTGGCCGGAAATGTAAAAGCCCACCGCGTCCGGCCCGTGCTGCGCAATGGTGCTGGAAAAACGCTGTGCGGCCACGTCCAGTGCGCCGTCCCAGCTGATGGCTTGGGTCGGGCCATGGCGCTGCAGCCGCTGCAAGGGTTGCAACAAGCGGGTTTGCTGCGTGACGGCCTGGCTGGCGGTGAGGTGCAGGGTCGAGCCCTTGGTGCACAGCCGCCCGAAGTTGGCCGGGTGGTCCGGGTCGCCGCGTACACCGGTGATCTGGCTGCCGTCGGAGGTGATGATCACGCCGCAGCCCACACCGCAGTAGGGGCAGGTCGAACGGGTATCGCGAACGGCGGGGGACATCATGCGCAGGCGGTCTGGCGATGGCAGGGGCCTGCCACCGGGCGGGTTTGATCCGTGGCGTGGCTGGCCAGCTCAGCGGTCAGCAGGAATACCTGGCCGGCTTCTACCTTGACGCTGAACTTGGGCGTGCAGCCTTCATCAGGCGCAGCGGCCTGGCCGGTGCCCAGACCAATCGTCCAGTTGTGCAGCGGGCAGGCCACGCTGGTACCGAACACGATGCCTTGCGACAGCGGGCCGCCCTTGTGCGGGCAGCGGTCGAGCAGGGCGAATACCTCGTCCTGCTCGTTGCGAAATACCGCCACGTCGAGCCCCTGGGCACGGGCCACGCGGCGTGCGCCCAGCACGGGGATGTCTTGCACTTGACAGATGGTTGTCCATGTCGTCATTTTGCTATTCCTTTTGTAGTTGATTTCGCTGTATTTATAAGGGCTAGAGGCCAATTTGTTATAAGATCACACTTTGATGGCGGCGTACAGGGCGGTGACCGAGTCCATGGCAATCAGCAGGTTTTCACTGGCCTGAAACACGTCCGTCAACGACCTGTCAGAACCGTTACCAGTCGTCAGCTTTTGCAGTGCCTGGTCAAAAAATACCCATTGCCCTTGCGCTTGCTCCAACTCTTGCCTGATGCGGGCCGTGGCCAGCGGCGAGTCACGCAGCACAGTATTGGCATGGATGAATTCGGTGCGGGCCTTCATGATTTCAGCCATGCTGCTGGCGGCGTCCACATCAAGCCGGGCCGCCAGGTAAAACTTGGCCATGCGCTGACTGAGCATGCGCTGGCGTCCGGCCACATTCACCAGCTTGCCCACGGGTTTGCCCAGCGTGGCTTCGTACTGGCCCGTTCCCTGGTTGGCCAAGGTCAGCACTTGGCTATCTCGTTGCAACAGCGCTGCCGCACCGGTTCTGTCGGGAGGAGTGCCTATCAGCGCCGTCTTGTAATCATGCCATTCCAGCTCCAGCTGGCTGTAGCTGAGCTTGATCTCCGGGCTGGGGGCAAATGCCTTGAGCTCAGTCAGTTGCTGGTCAAACAAGGCCATGGACTTGTCCAACACGCGTTGTGCGCTATGGGTTTCAACGCCAAGGACCAGTGCCAGCCATGCCTTGGCCATGCGCTGGCTCAGCATGCGCTGACGACCAGCTTTGTTGATAGCATCCGGCAGATCCAGCACCTGCGCCTGCGCCACTGGCCCGAACCCGAGTAAGAGGGAACTGGCACCGAGCGCGGCCAAATACGTTCTGCGTTTCATCGGAGGTCTCCAGTAAGGGTGAAGGCTGCTTTAGACGGTGATCGGCTCAACCTTGAGCGGGTGAAACTGGCGGGTGTCCACCACCGCCTGGTCAAACTCAAACCAGGGGTCCGGTTCGCCATCGAGTGCAAACTGCAGGTTCTCCCAAAGGGCCTTGCGACCCTCATGGTCTTCGACGATCTTCTTCTTGACGTAGTCCAGGCCCACCCGGTTGACGTAATGCACGGTGCGTTCCAGGTACCAGCCCTCTTGCCGGTACAGCTCGCAAAATGCTCCGGTAAATTCCAGCACCTCCGCAGCGGTTTTCACCTTGACCAGAAAGTGCGCCACCTCGGTTTTGATGCCACCGTTGCCCGCAACATACATCTCCCAGCCGCTGTCCACGCCGATGATGCCCACATCTTTGATACCCGCCTCGGCACAGTTGCGGGGGCAGCCCGATACCGCAAACTTCACCTTGTGCGGGGCATACATACGCCACATGGCGCGTTCCAGGTCTTTGCCCATCTGCGTGCTGTCCTGCGTGCCCATGCGGCACCACTCAGAACCGACACAGGTTTTGACGGTGCGCAACGCCTTGGCGTAGGCGTGACCGGATGGCATGCCGATGTCTTTCCAGACATTGACCAGGTCTTCCTTCTTGACACCGAGCAAGTCGATACGCTGGCCGCCCGTCACCTTCACGGTGGGGATCTGGTACTTGTCCACCACGTCGGCAATCCGCCGCAATTCACTGGCCGAGGTTTCACCGCCCCACATGCGCGGGATGACCGAGTAGGTGCCGTCTTTCTGGATATTGGCGTGGCTGCGTTCGTTGATGAAACGGCTTTGCGGATCGTCTTTAGCCTCTTTGGGCCAGGTGCTGATCAGGTAGTAGTTGATCGCCGGGCGGCAACTGGCGCAGCCGTTGGGTGTCTTCCATTCGAGAAACTTGAACGTGTCGGCAATGGTCAGAAGCTTGTGGGTTCGGATGGCCTCGCGCACCGCCTGGTGGCCGTGGTCGGTGCACGCACACATGGCTTTGGTTTTGGGTGTGGCGGAATAGTCTGCACCGGCGGTGAAGATCAGCAACTGCTCCACCAAGCCGGTGCAGGAGCCACAGGATGCGCTGGCCTTTGTGTGTTTGCGCACCTCGTCCAGGGTGAACAGGCCTTTTTCCTTGATGGTCTTGCAGATGGTGCCTTTGGTGACGCCGTTGCAGCCGCAAACTTCGTCGGTGTCGGCCATCGCAGCGGCCTTGTTCTGGCCTTGGTGGCCGGTATCGCCCATGTTGCTCTCGCCAAACATCAGCCGATCCCGGATGTCGGCGATCGGACGGCTCTAGAGTTTTACTTAT
>CAIOAQ010000137.1 GCA_903856025.1 uncultured beta proteobacterium | reverse complement strand
AGCCCCTGTAATACAAGCACATACCGCTATGAAATTTAAATCAATCATTGCGCCGCACTGCGCAGCGTTTGCACCACCGGTCGCGCCAGCACCTCACGCAGGCCCCACCAGCCGGCCGCCAAGGCCAAGATCGCGCCAGCCAGTGCGCCCAGCAGCGGCACCCACAGGCTCACCACCCAGGTGAATTCAAACACAAACCGCGCCAGTGCCCACCCCACCGCGCTGGCCACGATGGCTGCCAAAAAACCCGCCAGCGCACCCACCCCCACCAATTCGATGCGCTGCACCTGGCGCAGCAAACTTGCCCGTGCGCCGACCGCACGCATGATGGCAAATTCCCGGGCACGCTCTTCACGGGTCGCGGTCACGGCGGCAAACAACACCACCAAGCCAGCCGCCAGCGTAAAGGCAAACAAAAATTCCACGGCCCCGGTCACCTGGTCGAGCACGTGCTGGATCTGCGCGACGGTGGCGGTCATGTCCACGTTGGTGATGTTGGGAAACTGGCGCACCAGTGCAGCATCGAACCCCTTGACCTCAGGGGCCTTGAAGGCGCTCATGTAGGTGGCCGCCACGCCCTCAAACTTGTCCACCGGGTACATGGCAAAAAAGTTCGCTCGCATCGACCCCCAGTCCACTTTTCGCAATGAGGTGATTTTGGAGGTGATCTGCACACCGCCCACGTCAAATGTCAGGCTGTCGCCCAAGGCCAGATCCAGGGTTTTGGCAATACCCTCCTCCACGCTGATGGCCCCCGCCTCATTGGCTTGCCAGCGCCCGGCCACCACCAGGTTCTGTGCGGGTTGGGTGGCACTGTTGGACAGGTTGAACTCGCGGTCCACCAGGCTGCGGGCGCGTTCTTCGGCGTAATCGTCGGGGCTGACATCACGGCCATTGATGGCCACCAGCCTGCCACGAATCATCGGGAACCAGTCAAACTTGCGCACACCTGCGGCTTGAAGGGCGTGGGTGAAGGCATCGGCCTGATCGGGCATCACGTTGATGACAAAACGGTTGGGCGCATCCGCCGGGGTAGCCGCGCGCCAACTGCTGATCAGGTCGGTGCGCAACAACACCAACAACACCAGCGCCAGCAGCCCGACCGCCAAACTGCTGACCTGCACCACGGCAAACGCCGGGCGCGCCGCGATCTGGCGGGTGGCCAGCACCAGCGCGATGGGCGCGGTGGCATCATTGACCACCGAGCGCAGCAGCTTGACTGCGCCATAACTCAACAGCGCAAACAGCAATGTGGCGACAGCAAAGCCCCCTACCGCAATCACCCCCAACTTGACATCACTGCTGGCTGCCATCAGCAAGGCGGCAAAGCCCAACACCCCGACACCCAGCACGGTCAGCGAGGCGGGCTTCAAGCCGCCCACGTCACGACGAATCACCCGCAGCGGAGGCACCTGCGCCAACTGCAACACCGGCGGCAAGCCAAACGCCAGCAGCAGCGTCAAACCCATGCCCATGCCGAACATCACCGGCCAGGGTCCGGCGCCGGGCAGGTTGGCTTCTACCAGCCCCGCCAGCAACAGCACAAAACCGTAGTGCACCAGATACCCCAGGCACACACCGGCGGCGCTGGCCAGCAAACCGATCAGCGTGAACTCCAGGCTGTAAGCCGCCGCAATGGTGCGCTGGGGTAAACCCAGCACCCGCAACATGGCGCAGTCGTCCAGATGGTTGGCCGCAAACCCGCGCGCCGCCAACGCCACTGCCACGGCGCTGAGCAAGGCGGCCAGCAAGGCCACCAAGTTGAGGAATTTCTCGGCGCGGTTCAAGGTGGTACTGAGCTCAGGCCGGCCGCCGTCAAGCGCCTCCACCCGCATGCCGCGCACCGCGTGCGACAACACCTGCGCCTGCGCAACATCCACAAACGCCTGCACCGGCTGCTCTGCGCCGGCCACCGCCAGCCGGTAACGCACACGGCTGGCAGGCTGCACCAAGCCGGTGGCCTGCAGGTCAGCCTGATTGATCATGACGCGCGGCGAAAAACTCATGAAACCCGCACCCCGGTCGGGCTCGTTGACGATGGTGCGTGTCACCCTGAAACGGGTGTCACCCAGCAACAACTCAGCACCCAGTTGCAGATTCAGTGCGTCCAGCAGACCCGGGTCTACCCAGGCCTGACCGGCGCCCGGAATGTCGTTGGCCTGCATACCCGCAGCGCCCATCTGGTCGCTGACACGCACCCGTCCACGCAAGGGATAACCGGACTCCACCGCCTTAAGCGCCACCAGTTTGGTGGAACCACCAGCGCCATCCGGTGCGCGCGCCATGGTGGGAAAGGTCAGCGTTTGCACCTGCGCCAGACCGAACGCCTTGGCTTGTGCCAACAAGGCGGGGGCGATCGGGTTGTCGCTGACCACCACCGCATCGCCTCCCATCATCTGGCGGGCGTCACGCTGCAAGCCGCCTTTGAGCCGGTCCGCAAAAAAACCCACGGCAGTGAGCGCTGCCACGGCCAGCGTCACCGCCACCATCAGCAAACGCAGTTCCCCTGCACGCAAATCGCGCTTCAAGGTGCGCCAACCCAAGGTGATGAAAGAAATCGTCATGGCTGCACGATACCTGAATCGCATTGGCAGTACACGCCCTGTTGGCGCATTTCACACACGCCGTGGCGCATTCCGTCGGAAAAGCCTGCCCTTGGCACGCTGGCCACGGCACAATCCTGGAACGATGAAGCAATTTCCAAACCTCCGGCGCGCCCTGCTGGCCATGGTCTTCAACACCGCCATCGCCTTGGGCATCACCGCCTTTGGCGAGCACGATCTGGCCAGCAACCTGGTGTACTCCCAATGCATTGGCCTGAGCATCTGGGGCCTGATCGATGTCGGGCAATACCTGTTCATTGCCAGCTATAAGGCCCAGTGGCGACGCCTGTTCTGGCTGGTGCCGCTGGGCGTGGCGCTGGGCTATCTGGCCGGCACCACGATGGCTGGGGTTTTGCTGGCCCAGCCGGTTTACGGCTATTGGATTGACCAGCCACGCAAAGCGCTGGGGTATTTCCTGGTGAGTCTGGCTGCCGGTGGTGTCCTCACCTACTTCTACATGAGTCGCGTGCAACTTGCCATGGCGCGTGAGGAAATGGCACGGACTCAAGCCCAGGCCGAAGCTGCACAACGCCAGGCCGCAGAGTCCCAGCTCATGCTGCTGCAGTCGCAGCTGGAGCCGCACATGCTGTTCAACACCCTGGCCAACATGCGTGCCCTGATCTCCCACAACCCCGAGCAGGCACAGCAAATGCTCGACCATCTGGTGGCCTATTTGCGCGCCACACTGGGCTCGTCGCGCACCACCCTGCAGCCGCTGAAAACAGAATTCGCACGCCTGCGCGACTACCTTGAGCTGATGGCCATCCGTATGGGCCAGCGCTTAAATTTCACGCTGGACTTACCGCCTGAACTCGCCGATGTGGCGGTGCCCGCGCTGCTGCTGCAACCGCTGGTAGAAAACGCCATCCGCCACGGCCTGGAGCCCAAGGTCGAAGGCGGCACCATCACCGTGCAGGCGCACCTGGACGAGCACCTGCTGGTGCTGGATGTGAAGGACACCGGTGTGGGCCTGCCCCCCGAAGGCAGCACGCCGGGTTTTGGCTTGGCCCAGGTGCGAGAACGCCTATCCACCCTGTATGGCCCACAGGGAACTATCGAATTCATAGCTGATGGCGCATACCATACGTGGGTTAGAGTCTCATTTCCTGTAAAACAACCATGAACCCACCCAGCGCGCTGATTGCGGAAGACGAACCCCTGCTGGCGCAGGCGCTGCGCCAGGAGTTGCAGCGCGCCTGGCCGGAGCTGACCATTGCGGCCACGGTGGGTGACGGCGCATCTGCCGTGGCCCAAGCGCTGGCCTTGCAGCCGCAGGTGCTTTTTCTGGACATCCGCATGCCGGGCATGAGCGGCCTGGAAGCCGCTGCCGAGTTGATGGAGGTCTGGCCGGTCGCGCCCGGCAGCCCCGCGTTTCCGGCGCTGGTGTTTGTCACCGCCTACGACCAGTATGCGGTTCAGGCGTTTGATGCCCAGGCGGTGGACTACCTGCTCAAACCGGTGCAGGCCGACCGCCTGAACAGAACTGTTAAAAAAGTGCGTCTAGCCCTTGATCAGCATGCCTTACACGCTCCTAACAATGTAGCGCTTGATACACCTGAGAATACGGCGCTGGCAGCCACTCTAGCGCAATTGCGCGGCCTATTGGGCGGCGCTGGCGGGCCGCCTCAGCCACCCGCCAACAAGCTGACGCACATTCAGGCCAGCGTGGGCAGCACCATTCACATGCTGCCGGTGTCAGAGGTGGTCTATTTTGAGGCGGCTGACAAGTACATGCGAGTGCTGACAGCCCAGCGCGAATACCTGATCCGCACCCCCTTGAGGGAACTTCTGCCGCAGCTCGATGCCCGGGCGTTCTGGCAAATCCACCGCAGCACCGTGGTCAACACCGCTTGCATTGACTGCGTCACCCGCGACGAAGCCGGCAAGCTGTGGCTGCAATTGCGTGGCCGCCCCGAGCGTCTGGTGGTGAGCCGTTTGTTCGCTTATCTGTTCAAGGCGATGTAATTTCGGGTATCCGGCTTAACTGGTGGATGATGACCGCTGACAAGGCTGCCTCGTCATTTTCACTCTCCAGATGTTCCGGTGGATGAATGTTCCGTGATCCGACTGAGGAATGTCGACAAAGGCTGACTCCTGCCCTTCGACTCAGTGATCTGCTCGCTCCAAAGCGGGCGCTCGCGGGTGGGATCGACAGTCGGCTAAGTGGCAGTCGCCTATTCTGAGTTCGTCATCAACCGACTTCACAAAGT
>CAIOAQ010000136.1 GCA_903856025.1 uncultured beta proteobacterium | reverse complement strand
CTGGTGGGTAGCAAAGGCTGGGAGGTTCTTTTGTCAAAAACAGGGTTTACCAACGAGGCGGGTCACTGCCTAGTCATGAAGATCAAACAGGCTGGCCAAAGCGCAACCTTGGTCTTGCTCAATGCCAAGGCGACCGCAGCAACGCACTTTGATGCCTTGAACATTCGTCGGCTTTTGGCGTATCCGGTGATGGTTAAGTCATCTGTACCCACACCGCAGCTATAAATGCGGTCTACTACAACTGCTGCTGTTTCTAAGAGAATAAAAACTGCACCACAGTTGGCGGCGTGATCTCTATGGTCCGAATAACCTTTTCTGTCAATTAACATTTTCGTAACGCCCGAAGGGCAATTTCTAATGAACACTCTTTTACGCCTTTGTTTTACTAGCACTGTTTTACTTGGGTCATTGGTAGCAATACCCCTTCAGGCGCAGGAAATCCACATTGGGTATGTCAAAACGGAGCGAATTTTCAAGGAAGCGGCAAGCGCAAAAGCAGCCGAGTCCAGACTGACACAGGAATTTTCCAAGCGTGATAAGGACATTGTTGCTCGTGGTGTTGCCTTCAAATCCGATGTGGACAAGTTTGAGATGGAATCTCCCACGTTGCCGGAAACCCAGCGTCTCGTACGTCAAAAGCAGCTGGCCGATGAAGACCGTGCGTTGCAGCTGTTGCGTCGTAATTTTCAGGAGGACCTGACCGCACGGAAAAATGACGAGTTGCAGCTGTTAATGACCAATGCGAACAAGATCATCAAGCAGATGGCGGAAGCCGGAAAATATGACTTCATTTTTCAAGATGCGGTGTATGTCAACCCCAAATACGACATCACTGACAAAGTGATCAAGACCTTGAATGCCCAGGGTGAAAAAGCAAAATAAATTGAAAACCTAAAGCCATGCGTTTGCTGCTGGTAGAAGACGACTTGATGATTGGTGAATCCGTATTGGACTTGCTGAGGGTCGAAGGCTATGCGGTGGATTGGGTCAAAGATGGCGAAATGGCCGATACAGCACTTGACGCCGAGACCTACGACTTGGTACTGCTTGACCTGGGATTGCCGCGGCGTGATGGGCTCACCGTGTTGCGACGATTGCGCGCCCGCAAAGACCGCACACCCGTGCTCATTGCCACTGCACGAGATGCAGTGGCGCAACGGGTGGAGGGCTTGGACATGGGCGCCGATGACTACATCGTCAAACCTTATGAGCTCGACGAACTCCTGGCGCGCATACGGGCACTGATCCGTCGTGCGGCCGGTCGTGCAGAGCCTGTCTATGAACACCTGGGTGTCAGCATTGACCCTGTGACCAGGGAGGTCACACTAGAAGGACAACCGGTCGTGTTGTCGGCACGTGAATGGTCTATCTTGGAGCTGCTGTTGGCCCGACCTGGCATGGTGCTTTCGAGGAAGCAACTCGAAGATCATCTTTACAGCTGGAAGGACGACCTCAGCAGCAACGCCGTTGAGGTCTATATCCATGGACTGCGCAAAAAATTGGGGCCACACTTCATCCAGAACGTAAGGGGTGTGGGTTACATGATTCCACGAGGTGCAGCGTGAGTCTGCCTCTTTCGCATTCGCTGCGCGCACGACTGCTTTGGCTACTTTTGGTGGCCATTATTTTGACGGCAGGTGCACAGGGCATCATCGCCTACCGCACAGCCCTGGCTGAAGCTGACGTCATTTTTGATTACCAGATGCAACAGATGGCCATGTCGTTACGTTCCGGTTTACCGGTTGCTGCAGAACTGGGTGAGCGCATGACAACAAACGAAGAGGAAGATTTTGACTTTGTAATTCAGGTGTGGGCATCTGACGGCTCGCGCGTATTTCAATCCACGGCGCGCGCTGAGTTGCCACAGCGTGGCGTGGTTGGCTTCTCTACCGTTCAAGCCAGAGGAACCACGTACCGCATTTTTTCAGTGGCTTCCGCCACCCAGGTGATTCAAGTGGCACAGGATATTGCCGCACGCCGTGAGATGGCGGGGACGCTGGCTTTGCGCACGGTCAGCCCCATGGCAGTCATGGTGCCGTTACTGATGCTTGTGGTGTGGTGGGTGGTGAGTGCTTCGCTGACCCCGGTGTCACGGGTCCGCCAGCAAGTGGCAGCACGTCAGGCCGACGACCTGAGCGAATTGAATGAGCATGATTTGCCCGACGAGATTCATCCGCTGGTGCATGAAATGAACCTGTTATTTCAAAGGCTGAGTCAGGCGTTTGACGCGCAGAAGAACTTTGTGGCCGACGCTGCCCATGAACTGCGTTCACCATTGGCAGCGCTTAAGCTGCAGGTACAAGGCTTACACCGAGCCCCTGACGACGATGCGCGTGATCTTGCCATTCAACGTCTCAATGCCGGCATCGACCGTGCCACGCGACTGGTTGAACAGCTGCTGGTACTGGCAAGGCAACAATCCAGTTCGGCGGCGGGAGCCAAACACGTATTGACTGACTTGACCGCCCTGGCGCGGCTTGCCCTGGCAGATGCAGCTGGCCAAGCTGCTTTGCGCCAGATTGACTTGGGTCTGGTGCAGGCCGACCAAAGCATCGTCATGGGGCACGTGGAGGCGCTTCGCATTTTGCTGCGCAACTTGCTCGACAACGCCATCCAGTACAGCCCGGTGGGAGGAACGGTCAACCTGGCACTCAGCAGCCATGGTGGACAAACCTTGATGAGCGTGGACGACAGCGGTCCGGGTATTGCCGAAGAAGATCGCCAGCGGGTGCTTGACCGTTTTTATCGTGTGGCTGGCACAGCGGGGGGGGGGAGTGGCTTGGGACTGGCCATAGTCAAAACGATTGCAGACTTGCATCACGCGACGTTGAAGATAGACCGATCGGTAAGCTTGGGTGGTTTGCGAGTAGAAGTTACTTTTAAAAATATACCTTGATCCATCGTCCCTCGGCGCGGTTGGGTGGGCGTCTTTATCAATCAAAATTAGCATGATGATCTTTCACAACCACCTTTCACCGATTGCATTTTCAATGGGTCCCCTGAGCATCCGTTGGTATGGATTGGGATTTGCATTCGCATTTCTTTTTGGTGAGTGGGCCATGCGCAAGATGTTGGCGTATGAAAAGCTACCTCCGATGGATACAAGCAAGTTGGTGATGGGGGCTCTGATTGGGACGGTACTGGGCGCGCGCCTCGTACATTGTTTCATTTATGACCCGGCCTATTACCTTGCAAATCCTCTGAAGGTTCTTGCCGTTTGGGAGGGCGGGTTGGCAAGCCACGGTGGGGTGATGGGGCTGATCATTGGCTTGGCATTTGCTTCACGTGATCTGCCACGCGGCAGTCTGATGCCGCTGTTGGACCGGGTCACCATTCCGGCTGCATTGGGTGGCGCAATTGTCAGATTGGCGAATTACGCAAACTCTGAAATTCTGGGTGTTCCAACTCATGCAACTTGGGGAGTCATTTTTGACTCTGTTGACCAAATTGCACGACATCCTGTTCAACTTTACGAATCAGCCGCCTACCTGGCGTTGACTGGGTTGCTGCTTGCGATGTATCTACGGAAGGATGCCCGATGCAGAAGAGGACTGCTGACCGGCATTTTCATGGTCGGCATTTTCAGTGCACGGTTGTTGCTTGAGCCCTTCAAGCTGCCCCAAGCTGCTTATGAGTCAGGGTATTGGGCCTCCGTTGGACAGGCACTGAGCATTCCCTTTTTGATTTTGGGATTTATCCTGATTTTTCGGTCAAAAAAGCAGACCGGGTATGGGCTACAGGCATCTGATCTTTGACGCAATTTGGTGTTTGAGCCTATTTTTTGTGAAACTGTTGTTCACGTGACCTGGCTGGATTTTTTGGGGTTCGACGCGGTAACGGTCCTGGTTCGAAAAGAGCCGTGTCATTTCTCAGTTGATCAAGCTGCAAGACTCTAGAGCTGGTAGGCGCACTCAATGTCACCATGCCGATGGGCCACGAAAGCACCGAAGACGCCGTGCAACGCGTGTTGCCGGTGTTGCTCGAAACTGCGCGTGCCATGCGCAATTTGATTTAGACGGTTGGTTAGAGAGTAAAACCATCTCTAGCCACCGTAGATACTGCGTAACCCGCTATCAATATTAATTAGTTGACCGGACGGCAGGTTTATCCGCACCACTGACGAAGACAGGCTTCCATCTGTTCCGGTTGGCTTGGTTTGTTGAGGACGGCATCCATCCCGATTTTTTGCCACAACGCTCGGTCATTGGCCGTGCCGCCCGAGGTGTAAGCCACGATGGGACAACGCGGGCGATCAGGGTGCGCAAGTTCTTTGCGCCGGATTTGCATGGTCGCCTCCAGGCCATCCATCACCGGCATCGAAATGTCCATCAGGATGAGGTCGAACATCTGTTCTTGGAATATTTTCACCGCCCTCAAACCGTTGCCTGCGATCACCGGAATGATCCCCCAACGAGACAGCAGTTCGCAGGCCCTGATTTGGTTGTCCCGGATATCTTCAGCCAGCAAGACGCGCATGGTGGTGGCGTCTGATTGCTGCGCACTGTGAGCCTGATCGCCAGAGAACGCGGGTGACCACTGGGTTGTCAGTGAGGCAGGCATTTCGTATAAGTTGGAATTCATAAGTTTCCTTGGGTGATCGCTACATGCAGTGGTTCCGCCAAATCGGGCAGTACGAGAATTTGTTTGATGATGTTGCACGCACGGGGCCTACCGATTCTGTTCGGTAGCGCACATAGGACACACAGCTCGCGGCGCAGGCATGGCAGGCGTTCGCGCGCATTACCTAACACTTCGGTACACCACAGGGTGTCGAACGCACTTTGTGCGCTGTCGCACGGTTTAAGCCCATTTGGGAACGTATCGTGATGGGGCACTGTGGCCCGTTGACCCCTGCACAGGTTCTCAAGCCATCCGTCAAATTCAATACCATCTATTTTTCTACTGGAGCTCACCATGTCTCACCTTCGACAGACCGTTCTGCCCCTTGCGCTTGCCATCGCTTCTATGGGTTCATGGGCGCAGACCGACACTGACCACGCGCAGCATCATGCGAAAGCCACGACCCCAGCAGAGGCTTCTGCCATGGAGTCAGTGAAAAAATCCGACCGCAAGGATCAAATGGCCGCAATGGACCGCAAGATGAAGGCGATGCACGAGGTACACGAACAGATGCTGAGCGCAAAAACTCCGGAAGAGCGAAATGCGTTGATGGCCACTCACATGAACGCCATGCGTGAGGGCATGACGTCGCTGCACATGATGGGTGCAGACGGCACGGGGGGAATGAAGAGCGAAAAGCACTTTCCGCGCAATTCCAAGGAACGTGAACAGATGATGGAAAAACGCATGGAAATGATGGAATCCATGATGCAAATGATGATGGACCAGATGCCAGCGCCTGCCCAGTGAGGGGCGGTTCGACCTGAGTCGCGAATCTTGCTGGAGTCCGAAAAACGGTATCCCTGTGTGTCACGGGGGCAGGCGTAAATTTTTCTGACTGGAGATTGACCATGAAAACTT
>CAIOAQ010000135.1 GCA_903856025.1 uncultured beta proteobacterium | reverse complement strand
CGGCCCATGGCCATGACTTCGCCCACGCTCTTCATTTGGGTGGTCAGGCGGCTGTCGGCAGCGGGGAATTTCTCGAATGCAAACCGTGGGATTTTGGTCACCACGTAGTCGATGCTGGGCTCAAAACTGGCCGGGGTTGCACCACCCGTGATTTCGTTTTTAAGTTCATCCAGGGTGTAGCCCACTGCCAGCTTGGCCGCCACTTTGGCAATCGGAAAACCCGTGGCTTTAGATGCCAAGGCACTGGAGCGGCTGACACGCGGGTTCATTTCAATCACCACCATGCGCCCGTCTTGGGGATTGATGGAGAACTGCACGTTGGAGCCACCGGTGTCCACGCCAATTTCGCGCAGCACGGCCAAAGAGGCATTGCGCAGAATCTGGTATTCCTTGTCGGTCAGAGTTTGGGCCGGTGCCACAGTGATCGAGTCACCGGTGTGCACACCCATCGGGTCCAGATTTTCGATGGAGCAAACGATGATGCAATTGTCCGCGGTGTCGCGAACCACCTCCATCTCGTACTCTTTCCAGCCCAAGAGCGATTCTTCAATCAACAACTCGTTGGTAGGCGATGCCTCCAGGCCACGCTTGCAAATCACTTCAAATTCTTCAGGGTTGTAGGCGATGCCGCCACCGGTGCCGCCCAAGGTGAAGCTGGGACGAATCACCGTGGGGAAACCGACTGTTTTTTGCACAGTCCAGGCTTCTTCCATGCTGTGCGCAATGCCCGAGCGTGCCGAACCCAGACCAATCTTGGTCATGGCATCCTTGAACTTGAGGCGGTCTTCGGCCTTGTCGATGGCTTCAGGCTTGGCACCAATCAGCTCCACCGGTTTGCCAGTGGCCGCGCCGGTGTACTTATCCAGCACGCCGTTGTGCCACAAATCCAGTGCGCAGTTCAGTGCGGTCTGGCCGCCCATGGTCGGCAAAATCGCATCAGGACGCTCTTTGGCAATGATTTTCTCGACCGTCTTCCAGGTGATCGGCTCGATGTAAGTCACATCGGCCGTGGCCGGATCGGTCATGATGGTGGCCGGGTTGCTGTTGATCAGAATGACCCGGTAACCCTCTTCACGCAGCGCTTTGCAAGCCTGCACGCCAGAGTAGTCAAACTCGCAGGCTTGACCAATGATGATGGGGCCAGCGCCAATGATCAGGATGCTTTTAATGTCGGTACGTTTTGCCATGATGTTCTATTAAATGTGCCTCTAGCCCTTGAAATTAAAGCGCCGGCAGCTCCTGTTTTTATAACTACTCAACTTAGGTTCGCGGTAGCCAGCTTGGTTCCAAACCAGACAAACAAACCACCTACCAGACTGGACAAGCC
Source organism: uncultured beta proteobacterium (assembly GCA_903856025.1). GTDB lineage: Bacteria > Pseudomonadota > Gammaproteobacteria > Burkholderiales > Burkholderiaceae_C > Rhodoferax. Next base: position 849 of record CAIOAQ010000135.1, on the reverse strand, counting down.
GCAGGACAGCCGCCTGCGCTGGCTAAAAGTCTGAGCCAAACGCGCACCTGCAAAAATCAAAACGGTCAGGTACAGCGCACTGAAGGTCATCAAAATGACGCTCAAAATCAGAAACGGCACTTCAGGCTGCGCGTAGGCCGGGTCAATGAACTGCACAAAAAACGACAGCAAAAACAAAATCGCCTTCGGATTGAGCAAGCTGATGACCAGGGCGCGGCGAAATGGATTTTGCAAATGACTGGCACTGGCAGCATTCGGGGGTGCGGACGCAGCGGCGGAGGCTGGCACCACATCGGCCTTGCCACGCAATCCCTTCAAGGCTCCCCAAAACAAATTCAGTCCGACCCAAAACAAGTAGGCGGCCCCCGCGTACTTGACCACCATGAAAGCGGTTGGGTGGGTACGCAGCAGGCTCGCCGCTCCCAACGCGGTGCACAGCAACAAGATCGTGTCACCTACAAACACCCCATAAGCACCTTTAAATCCGGCGCGCACGCCCCGCGCTGTCGCCACCGACAACACATACAGTGAATTGGGCCCCGGCAACAGAATGATGCCAAACGCACCAATCACGTAAGTCCACAGGTCGGTGACACCGTAAAAATTCATGCGCGCGATTCCATGGACGCAATGAAGCGGTCAAACAGGTAACCAATGTCATGCGGCCCCGGCGAGGCTTCGGGGTGACCCTGAAAGCCAAACGCGGGCTTGTCGGTGCGCTCCATCCCTTGCAGGGTGCCGTCAAACAGGCTGATGTGGGTGGCGCGCAGGTTGGCGGGCAGGGTTTTTTCATCCACTGCAAAGCCATGGTTCTGGCTGGTGATTGACACCCGGCCACTGTCAAGGTCT
>CAIOAQ010000134.1 GCA_903856025.1 uncultured beta proteobacterium | reverse complement strand
TGCCTGCAACCAGCTGCGTCAGGTTGTACTGCATCATGCTGAGGTAAGTGGATGCCGGGCCACCAGGGCCTGACAGGGCATCGGAATACAGCGTGGCCCCCATCGTGACGCCCGCATCTTTGCTCAGCTGGTTCATCAGCTTGGGGTTGCTCATGTTTTCCAAAAACACCGCTTTGATTTTTTCACGCTTGATCTGACGGATCAATTCGGCCACATGCCTGGCGCTGGGCTGGGCGTCGGTGCTGACGCCTTCGGGTGCCAGCAGCGTGATGCCATAACGCACGCCCAGGTAGCCAAACGCGTCATGTGAGGTGATGATTTTGCGTTTGTCCAACGAGATGACTCCAAACTGCGCGGTGGCCTGGGTATCAAACGCTTTGAGTTGTTGGATATAGGCACCGGCGTTGGCTCGGTAAATGGCGGCCCCACTGGGGTCCACCTTGGCCAGACCCGTGGCGATGTTGTTCACATACAGCACCACATTCAAGGGGTTTTGCCAGGCGTGGGGGTCGGCTTCGGCGCGGGTTTGACCGGCTGGTGCCATGGGGCGCGGTGTCACGCCCTGGGATGCCACCACCGTCTCACCCTTGTAGGCCGCGGATTGGGCCAGTTTTTGCGCCCAGGGCTCGAAATTCAGGCCATTGACCACGAACAAGCGCGCACCCAGCACCGCCTTGGCATGGGCCGGGCTGGGCGTGAATTCGTGGGCATCGGCATCTGGCCCCGCCAGAGTGGTGACCTGCACGCGTTCGCCACCCACCACCTTCACCAGGTCGCCCAGAATGCTGAACGATGCCACCACGTGTATCGGCTCCGCGGCGTTGGCTAGCTCGGCAAAGAAGCCACTGGTAGCCAGTGCGGACAGAACGAAAATTTTGAGGGTTGTACGTTTCATGGATTTCCTTTTCGCGATAAAAATCAACCCACCCGATGTGGACGTTTGAGCATTTGCGGCAACCAGCCGCCGGGCGAGACCAGCAGGGACAGCCCATACAACACCCCGGCGCAACCAATGATGGTCGGCCCGCTGGGTGTGTCCAGGTGGTAGGACAGCAGCAAGCCGGTGACCCCGGCCACCGCAGCCTGTGCGCTGGCGTTGACCAGCTGCGCGCTCAAGGACTCATGCCACAGCCGGCTTGAGACAGCAGGAATCATCATCAAACCCACCGCCATCAGGGTGCCCAGGGTCTGAAAGCCCGCCACCAGATTGATCACCACCAGCATCAAAAAGATTTGTTGCCAGAGCCAGCCCCTGCGCACCCAGCTGCGCCCGGCGGTGGCCGCCAGAAACACCGGGTCAAAGGTTTCCAGCACAAACCCGCGGTACAGCGCCGCCAGCGCAATCACGCTGACGCTGGCCACGCCCGCCACCAGCAGCAAGCCTTGCGCGTCCACGCCCAGCGCACTGCCAAACAAAATGTGCAGCAAGTCCAGCTGGCTGCCCTGGTGCGAGATCAGCGTCACGCCTGCGGCAAGTGCAATCAGGTACATCGCGGCCAGGCTGGCGTCTTCTTTCAGCGTGGTGGCGCGGCTGATCAGACCCGCCAGCGCCGCCACGGCCAAGCCCGCTGCGACACCGCCCAACGCCATGGCCGGCAGCGACAAGCCACACAGCATGAAGCCCATCGCCACACCGGGCAGCACCGCGTGGCTCAGGGCGTCGCCCAGCAAACTCATGCGTCGCAGCGTCAAAAACACCCCCAGCGGTGCGGCGCTGAGGGCCAGCGCCAGCGTGGCCACCAGGGCGCGGCGCATGAAGGCAAACTCGGCAAACGGGCCGATCAGCAGGTCGTACAAGTCGTTCATGCAGGGGTTTCGTCCGTGTGGCAAATGTCAGCGTTGTCGTCCCACGCTTCGGCAAGCAGCCGGGCGCGTTGCAAATGGGGCGCGGTCAGCACCTGCGCCGTGGGCCCCCATGCCACCAGTTCACGCGCCAGCAACACGGTTTGTTCAAAGTGTGCTTTGACCTGTTCGTCGTCATGCAGCACGGCAATCACCGTGCGGCCTTGGGCCTGCCATTGGTGGATCAACTCCAGCAGGGC
>CAIOAQ010000133.1 GCA_903856025.1 uncultured beta proteobacterium | reverse complement strand
GCGCATCGTGCTGGTGTGTCTTGGGGGCCGAGCGTCCGGCACGCGCACTGGTTTTGAGCGGATGCGAAGGTCGTTCACGGTAGGCGCGCACTTCCATGGTGATGGACAGGTCTTTGAGCTCGGGCGGGGCGGCACTGACCAGTTTGTGGGCACGCAAGTCCTTGCGCACCGCGCTCATGGGCAGAAACGCCACACCGTGTCCTTCCAGGGCCATGGCCTTGAGGCCTTCGGCCATGTCAGTTTCGTACACCCGGTCAAAGTGGATGGGTGCGCTGCTGCGCTTGAGGATCAATTCCACCATTTGACCCAGATAGGCCCCTTGCGCATAGGCCAGATAGGGCAGCGGGCGGCTGGACTTGCCGGGCAATTCAAACATCGGGTTGCCGTGCTCGTCAGGCTTGGCGTAGGGCGCAATCACCTCTTCGCCCAAACTCACCATTTCATAGCGGTCCGAGTCCAGCTGATAGGGCTGAGAAGGGTGATGGTAGGCAATCAGCAGGTCGCAACTGCCTTCAACCAGACGCATCACCGCATCATGCACATTGAGTGCAATCAAGCGGCTTTTGATGGGGCCAAATGTGCCACGCAGACCGGTGACCCAGGCCGGGAAAAAAGTGAACGCCAGGGTGTGCGGCACAGCAAATTCAATCACATCATGCTCAGCGGTGACATGGCCCCGCAACATGGCGCGGGTGGTTTGCAGGGACTGCAGCACCTCCAGGGCCTGTGCATGAAGCGTCTCGCCAGCGGGCGTCAAGCGCGTGGGGTAACTGCTGCGGTCGACCAGGTCGGAGCCGGCCCAGATTTCCAGCGATTGAATGCGCCTGGAAAAAGCCGGTTGTGTCACATGGCGCAATTGCGCCGAGCGGCTGAAACTGCGGGTTTCAGCCAGGCTGACAAAGTCCTCTAGCCAGGTGGTCTCCATCAGACGCTGTTTTCATCCATGTTGGCATCCTTCAGGTGCTGGGTGTCCGACCAGCCGACCAATGTGAAGCCCTCGGGCGTCCACAGCAGGCGGTTGATGGTGGCGTTGCCCAGCACCCAGGTGCGCGGTGCCTGCAGGTCTTGTCGGGTGGCCAGTCGGTACAACTGGTCGAGCACGCCACCGTGGGCCACCAGCACGATTTGTCCACCCATGTGCTGCTGCGCCAAGCGGCTGGCGATGCTTGAGATGCGTTCGCGCATGGTCCGCAGGGACTCGCCCGCCGGCGGTGCCCAATCCGGTTCGCGGCGACGCCAGCGCAACGAGTCTTCAGGGAATCGGGTCTCCAGCTCGGCGTAGGTTTGACCCTCAAAGCTACCAAAATGGCGTTCCCGCAAGCCCAGTTCTGCGCTCAGCGGTGCATGGGTGGTCTGCGCAATCGCACGCGCGGTTTGCCAGGCACGCTGGAGGTCGCTGGCATAGATGGCGTCCACCGTCTCGTCGCGCAGCGCATGGGCCACCTGGTCGGCTTGTCTGAGCCCGATGGTGTTGAGCGCAATGTCCTGGTGGCCCTGGATGCGCGTGTCCACGTTCCAGGCGGTTTCACCGTGGCGGATGACGATCAGGCGGGTGGCGTTCATCGGGGAATTTCAATGTCCACGCGGCGAGTTCCGCTGGGTGGGTTGGGAAAGTCTTTCAGCGCGGCATCCAGCATGGCTGCCAGGATAGGGCCACTGTCGGACCAGATGTCTTCGTGGGTGGCGTGGCTCTCAAACACCACTTTGCCTTGCGCGTCACGCATCACCAGGCTGACCTGTCGCCAGTACAACGGCGTGTCGCCCAGCCCGGGAAACCAGGGCCGGTGGTGCCAGGTATGCAGTCCACCGTGGCCAAAGCCCCATCCAAAGGGCGCGGGTTCCTGGTTGACCACTTGCAGCTGTTGCACGCTGACCTGCACCGTCAGGGATGCCGCTTCAGAGCGCGCCAGTCCCACTTTTGCCAACGCCTGTGCGGCCAGTTCTTCGAGTTGATTTTGTGTGTCGACCTGGGTTTGCTGGGAAGGCAGCCGCTCGAAACGGTAGCTGGCACCCGGCGCCAGCTTTTGCGGTGCGAAGCTGTTGACCTGGTTGTCAACCAAGCGCATGCCGGTGCAAGCAGGCAGCAGCAATGCTACACAAAGCAGAGCGGTTAACGCTTTAATGACGTGGGCTAGGCTCATATTTCTATCATAACGTTAGAGGGATACCAATTGCACACCTGGCAAGCCGGGCAGGGGATATTCTTCGGCATCAAACGCCTTGTCGCCGTCCTCGTCGGCCACACCGGTGAGTTGGATGCCTTTGAAATCGTAGCGCGTGGCGTCCATCAGGTGGGAGGGCACCACGTTTTGCAATGCAGTGAACATGGTTTCTGTGCGTCCGGGGTACTGGCGTTCCCACTGGTTGACCATGCGCTTGATTTCCTGACGTTGCAGGTTTTCCTGGCTGCCGCACAGGCTGCACGGAATGATCGGGAACTGGCGGTGCTCGGCCCAGCGGATCAGGTCTTTCTCAGCCACGTTGGCCAGCGGGCGGATCACGATGTGGCCGCCGTCGTCGCTGACCAGCTTGGGCGGCATGCCTTTGAGTTTGCCCGCAAAAAACATGTTCAAAAAGAAGGTGTGCAGCATGTCGTCGCGGTGGTGGCCCAGCGCGATTTTGGTGATTTTCAGCTCGTCGGCCACGCGGTACAAAATGCCCCGGCGCAGGCGGCTGCACAGGCTGCACATGGTTTTGCCTTCGGGCACCACTTTTTTGACGATGCTGTAGGTGTCCTGGGTTTCGATGTGGAACTCGATGCCCAGTTGGGCCAGGTAGTCCGGCAGGATGTGTGCCGGGAAACCGGGCTGTTTCTGGTCCAGGTTGACGGCCACGATGTCAAAGTGGATCGGCGCGCGCTGCTGCATCTTGATCAGGATGTCGAGCAT
>CAIOAQ010000132.1 GCA_903856025.1 uncultured beta proteobacterium | reverse complement strand
GTGTCATCGCACCCAGCGGCCCCATGGACCTGGAAATCAAAGGAATGCGCAGCGTCTTGCTGGCCTGCCGGGTGGCCGTCAACAAGGTGAGCACATCGTCCAGGTTGCGCGGCATGACCGCCACCTTGGCCACGTCGGCACCGAACTGGTCCGCAAGCAGGAATTTTTCGGTCAGATAGTCAAGCCCCGGTGTGTACGAGAAGTTGTGAAACGACAGCACCAGCTGGATGTCGTTGGCCCGGGCTGCGCCGCGCACCTGCACAATGTTGTCCTTGTCATTGGCCATTTCGTAGTCGATCAGGTCGATGGCCTTGCTCTCGCACACGGCCGCATACAGGGCGATGACCTGCGCTTCGGACAGCGCGATTTTTTCTCCGCCTTCCAGGGTGGAGCGGCGGGTGAACAACAGCGGAGTTCCACTCGCTTTAATTTTGATAGCTTTAGCGGTAGCAATGACGAGGGCTACATTGTCAATTGACTCAAAGAAATCGACACGCCATTCGAGTACATCGGGTTTCTTGGGCAGCACCACGTCCAGCTCAGCCAGGATGGCCTCGTGCGTGCGCCCGACCAGTGGTGTGCAGATCAGCGGGAATTTGCCACCGGCTATCGGCTGGCCATGGAGCGTGATGGGTTTAGATGATTGCATGTCGAATCCTTCAAAATGAAAAAGCCTGCCAGCGCCACCAAGGGCACGGCAGGCACTTTACGTCATGTCAGGGCTGGTTTAGCAGGCGCTGGCCATGTCGTCGGCTGAAAATTCGCCTTCTTCTAGGGCTGGGTCGTAAAACGCGCCAAACAATTCCTGGTCAGACGGTTTGTCTTCCTTGATTGGCACTGACACCCAGGTGGTGTTCATGTAGTGCTTGAGACTCACGTTTTCACTGATCACGTTACCGCCCCAAGTACCACAACCCAGGCTGGAGGTCATAGGCATGCCGTTGTTGAAGGCGCCGGCGTTGGCCTTGGACTGCGGCTGACGCACCATCATGCGGCTCACCGGTGCGGCCATGGCCAACTGGTGAATATGGTCCTGGTTGAACGAGTAAATGCCGCAGGAGTGGCCTTTGCCGCCCACGTTGTAGATACCGCGCATCATGGTCAGGGCTTCGTCAAACGTGCCGTATTTGTACACCGCCAACAGCGTGGTGAGTTTTTCGCCGGAGAACGGATGGCCCTTGCCAATGCTGTCACCGCGCACGATGATGAACTTGCGGTCTGCGGGAATGGAAAAACCAGCTGCTTCAGCCAGCTTTTGCGGGGCGATTGCCACGGTGTCGGCCAGACGGTGCAGTTCGTCGTCCCACATGGCTTTGCGCAAGGCCGCTTTTTCGGTGTCGTTGGCCAGGTATCCACCTTCGACCTGCAGTTGCGCCAGCAGTGCATCAAAAATGCTTTCCTGAATGATCAGGTTGCCATCGGCAGAACAGCCAGAACCGAAATCAGACGTTTTGCTCAAACGGGTGTTGAGTGCAGCCTCTGCAATGTTGGCGGTTTCGTCGATCACCATGGTCGAGTTGCCAGCGCCTACGCCGTAAGCGGGTGTGCCAGAGCTGTAAGCCGCGCGCACCATGGGTTGACCACCGGTGGCGATCACCAGGTCGGCTTCGGCCATCAAGGCTTGCGACATCGGGATATTCACCTTGGTCAGGCATTGCAGCAGGTCTGGCGGTGCACCTTCTTTTTCCAGCGCTTCACGCATCAGGCGAACCGTCTCGAAGCTGGTCTTCTTGGCGCGGGGGTGGGGCGAGAAAATCACCGCGTCACGTGCCTTGATGCCGTAAATGGCATTGCCAGCTGGCGTCAAGTCGGGGTTGGTGGTGGGAACAATACAGGCCACCACACCGGCGGGTTTGCCGTACTTGACGATGCCTTTTTCAGGGATTTCTTCAATGATGCCCACGCTCTTTTGGCGCAGCGCGTCGCGCAGGATACCGCGAATTTTCATGCGTTTGCCCATGCGGCTGACCGGGTCGCCCAAACGGCTCTCGGCAATGCCTTCAGCCACCAGACGGGTAAAGGTCTTTTTGTTGGACACGGCCCAGGCCACGGCTTGGCACAGGCGGTCAATGCGTTCCTGGTCGTAGGTTTCGATGATGGCCAGCGCGGCACGCGCCTTGGCGAAGGCGTTGTCGAGTTCTTCGCGCTGTTCGGCGTTGATTTCGGTCTTTTTGAGTTCGGGTGGAATGTTGCTCATGGTGCGTCTCCAGTTTTAGGTTGGGGGGTGATCAGTCAAGGTTTCTTTTTGCGGTTTGCAGGGCACGGCGGGCGTACGCTTCAAAACCGATTTCGACGGCGAGCGCGTCGCCAGGAATTTCAAGCGTGTAGGTGATGTCGTCGGGCAGGCAGGTCAGGATGTCCTTCACGCCAAATGCACCCTCGCCGGGGAACAGCCGGTGGCTGCGTGCTTCGTGCAGGATGCTGTCCATATCGGGGGAGATGGTCTTTGGTCCATCACACACATGGGCAAAGTGGAACCACTCACGGGGCAACTGTTTGAGTGCTTCGTGGCTGGAGTTGGAGCGGAAAAAATGCAGCATGTCGATCAACATGCCAGCGTTGCTGCGTTTCACCGTGTTGAGCACGGTGGTGGCCGTTTCCAGATTGCCGGTCTCGGTCCACCAGGGAAACTCCAGGCTGACAGTGATATCCAGCGGCTTGGCGTAGTCACACAGCATGGCAAAACGCTCGTGGGCGCGCTCGCGGTTGGGGTCGGGCAGCTGGCAAATCACATGCCTGGCACCCAGCTCGGCCGTGGCATCAAGCATCGGAAAGAAGCTTTGCGCATCCAGCGTCGGGTCCATGCGGGCCAGTTCCACGTCCCAGACCTTGATGCCGGTGGCCGTTAGCTTGGCTTTGGTTGCCGCCATGGCAGTTTTGCTGGTGATCAGCGGGTAGAGTGGTTCGGCGTCGGTGACCCGGCTCAGGCGCAGGCCCACATAGGTGTAGCCGGTTTTGGCGGCGACCTCGATCAAATCCACCGGAGGCAGCGCCATCGCTGTCAGGTGGGCCAATGAGTAAACGTGTTTCATGGTGACTTGGCTGATTTGATGGGCTTATTTGTGACCGCCTGCGGCAGCAACTGCGCTGGTGTCGGCGTGGTGCACCTTCTTGCCGGGCGAGTAGATGTCCATGATGTTCCAGTGGCCCGCGGTCTCGACCGGTGCGTTTTGCATGGCCACGTCGATGACAAACGGACGGTTGGATGCCATAGCTGCTTCCAGTGCGGGTTTGAATTCGTCCGCCGATGTGACGCGGATGCCTTCTGCACCGTAGGCACGGGCAATGGCGGCAAAGTCGGCCTGGAACGGTTGGCCGTCCTTGAAAAACAGCGTGCCCACCGTGGTGCCGTAGTGCGCCAGTTGCAGCCCGGCAATGGTGCCGAAGGCGCAGTTGTTCATGATGACCCAGATGACGGGCACATTGCTCTCCACTGCGGTCGCCAGCATGGCCGGGTTTTGACCGAAGCCACCGTCGCCCACCAATGACACCACCACGCGGTCGGGGCACGCAATCTTGGCACCAATGGCCGCAGGCGCACCAAAACCCATGGTCGCAAAACCGCCGGGGGTCAGGATGCTGCCGGGGGTGAAGATGTCAAACTGCTGGCCCACACCGTTCTTGTTCCAGCCCACATCGGTGGTGATGATCACATCGCGCGGCAACACGGCGCGGGCATCCGCCAGAATGCGCTCCGGGCGCATCGGGAACGCATTGCTTTGCTGTGCAGCCACCAGGCCTGCCTTGAAGGTGGTGCGGTTGGCGGCCATCTCGGCTTTGAGTGCCTCGTTTTTGAAGCCGTTCGGATAGAGCTTTTTGGCGACGCGGTTGAGCACTTTCAGCGCCTGTTTCAGATCGGCCACGGCACCGATCTGTACCGGATAGTTGCGACCAATTTCGCTCGGGTCGATGTCGATGTGGATCAGCTTGGTCCTGCTGAAATCGAAGGTGTATTCGTTTTCCCAAGAGCTGCAATCGGCTTCGGCGAAACGGGTGCCCAAGCCCAACACCAGGTCGGCATTCAGACACTTGTTGTTGATGAACTTGGTGCCCCAGAAACCCGTCATGCCCAGGATGAACGGGTGGTCGTCGGGCAACACACCCTTGCCCATCAGGCTGTGCGACACCGGCAGGCTCATGTGGTTCACAAACGCTTCCAACTCATCGGTTGCATTGGCCAGCACCACGCCGCCGCCGACATGGAGTTGTGGCCGTTTGGCGGCCACCAAAGCCTCAATGATCTGGGTGGCTACCTCGTCGTCAATCGATGGGGTGTGTAATTTCTTGGTGTGCAACTTCAGCTTGGCGAACAGCTCTACATCGACTTCCTTGGAGAAAATGTCCATTGGCACCGACACCAGCACCGGGCCGGGGCGGCCAGACTCAGCCAATTGGAATGCTTTTTCGATGATTTCTGGAAACAGGTCGGGGCGTTCCACACGCCACACCCGCTTGCAAAACGGACGGTAAATTTCTGATTGCGCGGCATCCGCGTGCAGATTGACTTCCTGGTGCGGGTGTTTGCCGTAATAGTGGCTGGGCACGTCACCGGCAATCACCACCATGGGGATCGAATCAAGGGCGGCGTTGGCCACACCGGTGGCGGCATTGGTCAGACCAGGCCCGAGGTGGCTCAGCACCACCGCCGTGGCCTTTTTGGCGCGCGCATAGCCGTCCGCTGCGTGAGCAGCGACTTGCTCGTGGCGGGTGTTGATGAACTTGATGCTGCTTTTTTCAAGCGCGCTCAGCACGGCAATGTTGGTGTGGCCGCACAGGCCGAAGATGTGTTCAACACCGCGGTCTTCGAGGTATTTGACCAGTTGGTGGGAAATCAGGTCTTGCATGGTTGTCTCCTGCTAGGGGTATGTTGTGATGAAAATGAAAACGGGCTCAACGATCGATAAGCGGCTAAATCAAGGAAATTGCCGTCACTTTATCGATTTCAAGCGATTTTGAGTTAACTATTTAGTTCATTATCGACTGATAAACGATCGCAAAAATACGATAAACGATCGCAATAAGGGTTAATACTTATGCGTATTCACGAGCTGGACCGGCTTGGGTACCCAGAATTGATGGGTCAGCGCGAACCTGAATCGCAAGCGGGTATCACAGTCACCGCGGGTAAATATCCCGCCCTTTGGGGCGATCACTTGGTGTTTTGCCCTTGGGTATCAGCTACTTCGCAGCTTGGTGCGGGGGTTAAGATGGGCGTCACTCACATGTCAGCCTGGATCAATGTATGAATCGCCGTCAATTTAGCGCCTGCCAACTCTCCATGCTACTGGGGGGCAGCCTGGGTATCCAACCCTTGGCAAGGGCCCTTTCATTGGGTGACATCACCAATGCGCAAGCCTCCCAGGGCCTTAAACTGGCACTGGAAAAAGGCGCTGTGGCGGCAGTCCAATCACTGGGCCAGGCCAACGGCTTCATGGGCAATGACAAGGTGCGCATTCCATTGCCGGGCCATCTGGGCAACGCAGTGCATCTGCTGCGCAGTCTTGGGCAAGGTGCTCGACTGGATGAGTTGATTGCGGCCATGAACCATGCCGCTGAAGAGGCCGTTCCCCTGGCCCAGGACATGTTGTTGAAGGCGGTCAAGAACATGAATGTTCAAGATGCCAAAGATATCCTCAGTGGCGGTGACACCTCGGTCACACAATTTTTCGCTGACAAAACGCGACTGCCTCTCGGCCAGAAATTTTTGCCGGTGGTCACCAAAGCCACTGCGCGGGTCAATTTGACGGCAAAGTACAACCAGGTTGCCGGTAAGGCGGCCGAGATGGGCCTGATCGAGCGCAGCCAAGCCACGATCGAGCAGTACGTCACAGGCAAGGCTCTTGATGGGTTGTACCTGATGATCGGCGAAGAGGAAAAAAAGATACGCCATGACCCCGTGGGTACGGGCAGCGCATTGTTGCAAAAAGTCTTTGGGTCGCTACACCCCTAGCGCACTGCACCGACTGAATCCCAAGGTTGGGATTGATCGCCTCATGTGCGGCTCAAGTCATTCGTGGCGATAATTGGCAACTCGTCCAGATTTCACTGGTTCTTTCAAACGCTTCAGCTTACAAGTTTGCTCACCACCCGATGAACAACGGCATTCTTATCGTCGCCCATGCACCGCTGGCCAGCGCCTTGCGCAGCTGCGTGCTGCACGTGTTCCCTGACGCCGCAGCCAGCGTCGGTGTGCTTGATGTGCAGCCCAACGTGCCCACGGACGAATCGTTGGCTGCAGCCAGAACGGCCATGTCCTTGCTCGGCACCGACTGCGTCTTGGTGTTGACAGACATGTTTGGCGCAACCCCCTGCAATGTGGCGCTCAAACTGATAGACGGCGTGAACTCGCGCTTGATCGCAGGTGTCAACTTGCCCATGCTGCTGCGCGCGGTGACCTACCGCAACGAGGCCATGGATGCCTTGGTCGCTCGTGCCATGGCTGGTGGAACCCAGGGCGTGATGCAAGTGGCTGTGACGGCACCGCAAAATCAGCAACGGAAACCAAATGATCAAAACCACAACGACCATCAGCAATAAGTTGGGGCTACACGCAAGGGCCTCCGCAAAACTCACCAAACTTGCCGGTAGCTTTTCGTGTGAAGTATGGATGTCACGCGGCGAGAGGCGCGTGAATGCCAAAAGCATCATGGGTG
>CAIOAQ010000131.1 GCA_903856025.1 uncultured beta proteobacterium | reverse complement strand
TGCGGGTCGCTCGGCATGCGGCTGATCAGGTACACGTCGCGCGGCAAGAAGGTGGTGTGCAACAACTGTTCAATGGCTGGCACGATGACATCAATGTTGAACGCCACGCCCAGGCCCAGCGCCAGTCCGACCAGGGTACCCATCACGCCCACCATCGCCCCCTGCACCACAAAAATGCCCATGATTGAGCCGGGGCTGGCCCCCAGCGTGCGCAAAATGGCAATGTCGGCCCGTTTGTCGGTCACCGTCATCACCAGCGTACTGACCAAGTTGAACGCTGCCACCGCCACGATGAGGGTCAGGATGATGAACATCATGCGTTTTTCAACCTGCACAGCTGCAAACCAGGTGCGGTTCTGGCGTGTCCAGTCGCGCACCAGCAGCTTGTCGGTCAGCGTCATGGCCAACTCGGCAGCCACTTCAGGGGCCTGATGCAAATCGCGCAATTTGACACGCACACCGGTGGGACCCTCCAGCCGGAAGACCCGCGCCGCATCGGCGATGTGCATCAGTACCAGCGTGGAATCGTATTCGTAGTGGCCGGAGTCAAAGGTGCCTACCACCGTCACCTGCTTCAAGCGTGGCACCACGCCCGCTGGCGTGACCTGCCCGCTGGGTGCCACCAATGTGACCTTATCGCCCGACATCACGCCCAGAGACCGTGCCAGGTCGCCACCCAGCACCACGCCAAATTCACCGGGAATCAAGCGGCTCAGCGTCGTGTTTTTGATGTCCATTGCCAGGTCGGTCACCTCCCCTTCATGGGCCGGATCAATGCCCCGAACTATAGTACCTTTCATGTCCTCACCCCTAGCCAACAAAGCCTGGGTTGCTATAAAAGGTGCAGCACCTATGACTTGCGGGTTGGTCTTGATTTGTGCCAGCGTGCGCGCCACATCGGGCAAGGCATCGCCATTGGGGGCCAGCACCTCAATGTGCGACACCACGCTGAGCATGCGGTCACGCACCTCTTTTTGGAAACCGTTCATCACGCTCAGCACAATGATCAGCGCGGCCACACCGAGCGCAATGCCCATCATGGACACGCCTGAGATGAACGAGATAAACCCGTTGCGCCGGGTGGCCCGGCCCGCACGCGTGTAGCGCCAGCCAAGGATGAGTTCATAGGGAAGTTGCATGCCTGCATTGTGGCATTGCCGGCGCAGGACCACGGTGCGCCAAACCCCCTTTCGCCCGCCCTGTTGGGTTTGCCAGACAATCAACCCATGCACCTGATGATTCCCTATGCCGCCAGCCACGCCGAAGGCTGTGTGGCCACCCTGCCCACCTTGAAGCTACCTCACCTGCAAAAGCTTTTGCAGCACTTGCGAGCGCAAGCACCCGATGAGGGTGACGAGTTCAGCCTGTCCCCGCCCCACGAACGCGCACTGGCCCAAGCCTTGGGCCTGCCCACCACCGAAGGACAAATCCCCTGGGCCGCCCGCCAAGCTGCGCAGCAGGCTGATCTGGCCCACTTGGGCGGAGCCTGGGCGTTTGTAAGCCTGTGCAATTGGCAAGCCCACATGAAAGAAGTGACGCTGCGCCAGATGCCCATGCAGGACTTGTCCGCAGCAGAGTCAGACACCTTGCTGGCCGCCATGCAGCCCTTTTTTGCCGAAGATGGCATCACGCTCTATCCGTTCGAGGTTGGCTGCTGGCTGGCGCACAGCGACCTGTTTGCCCAGTTGCCCACTGCATCGCCGGATCGCGTGCACGGCAGTGACCTGACCCCCTGGATGCCCAAAGGGGGCCAAGCGGGCAAACTGATGCGCCTGCTCAGTGAAATGCAAATGCTGCTCTACACCCACCCGGTGAACGATAGACGTGTGGCGCGTGGTGCGCTGCCGGTGAACGCGTTCTGGCTGCATGGCACCGGTGTTTTCCCAGCCACCCCAAACCTGACCCCTGAAAAATCCATGCCCACCGTGGTCGACACCCTGCGCGACGCTGCGCTGCGCGAAGACTGGCCCGAATGGGCAACAGCCTGGCAGACGCTGGACGCCCAGCACGGCAAAGCCTTGCTCGACGCACACCGCCAAGGCCAGGCGGTGGAACTCACCTTGTGTGGTGAGCGCCGCGCCCAGACCTGGCGCAGCGAACCTCTGGGACTGCTGCAGAAGTTTAAAGGTGTTTTTGGCACCTACCCCTTGCACAACATGCTTGAACAGCTATGAAGTTGATAGTAAGAGACAGCCCGCCGCGTACTGTCTGGGCACTGGAGCAAGCCGGTGTTCACCCGCTGCTGGCGCAGTTGTACGCCGCCCGCGGGGTGCAAAGCCCGCAGGAACTCGACGATGCGCTGGCCCGGCTGCTGCCTCCCAGCAGCATGAAGGGCACGGCAGAAGCCGCCCGTTTGCTGGCTGACGCCATTGAATCCGACAAAAAACTCTGCGTCGTGGCCGACTACGACTGCGACGGGGCCACTGCCTGTGCCACCGCCGTGCGGGGGCTTCGCCTGCTGGGTGCCAAATTTGTGGATTACATCGTGCCCGACCGGGTGCAGGACGGCTACGGCCTGACCCCGCCGATTTCCGAGCGCGTCAAGGCCAGCGGTGCCGACGTGTTGATCACCGTGGACAACGGCATTGCCAGCTTTGAGGGCGTGGCCCGCGCCCGTGCCCTGGGCCTGCAGGTGCTGGTGACCGACCACCACCTGTGCGCCCTGCGCGACGGCCAGGTTGAACTGCCCGATGCCGATGTGATCGTCAACCCCAACCAGCCCGGCTGCACCTTCGAGAGCAAATCCATCGCCGGTGTCGGCGTGATGTTTTACGTGCTGCTGGCGCTGCGCGCCGAATTGCGCCAACGCGGTACGTTTGATGCGCAAAATCAGCCCAAGCTGGATGCGCTCTTGCCCTTGGTCGCACTCGGCACCGTGGCCGACGTGGTCAAACTCGACACCAACAACCGCCGCCTCGTGGCTCAAGGGTTAAAACGGATCAGAGCCCTCGTATTACCTGCGGGACTAGCTGCATTATTTGTAGCAGCCTCACGCGAGGCCAAGACCGCCACCACCTTTGACTTTGGCTTCGCCCTGGGGCCACGCATCAACGCCGCCGGACGTTTGAGCGACATGACGCTGGGCATTGAATGCCTGCTCACCGACGCCCCCCACCGCGCGCTTGAACTGGCCAAAACGCTCGATGCCATCAACCGCGAACGGCGTGAAATTGAAGGCTCGATGCGCGAACAGGCGCTGTTGGTGGCCGAATCGCTGTTTGAAGCATCGATTGATACCCCTCCCGCGATTTGTGTGTTCAACCCCGAGTTTCATGAAGGCGTGGTGGGCATTGTGGCGGCGCGCATCAAGGACAAGTTCCACCGCCCGGCTTTTGTGTTTGCAACGAGCGGTGCCACCGGCCATGGCCACGAGCTCAAGGGCTCGGGCCGGTCGATTGCCGGTTTTCACCTGCGTGACGCGCTGGACTTGGTGGCCAAGCGCTACCCTGGGGTGCTACTGCGCTTTGGCGGCCATGCCATGGCGGCGGGTTGCACCATTCTGGAGGAACACTTTGCCAGGTTTGAGCAAGGCCTCAACGAAGTCGCCAACGAATGGCTGGACGCCGCCACGTTGACACGCCGCCTGGACACCGATGGCGCACTCAAACCCGAATACCGCCGCCCCGACCTGGTCGACACCCTGCACCACGAGGTCTGGGGCCAGGGCTTTGCCGCACCCACGTTCAGCGAGGAGCTGGAGGTGGTGTCGCAACGCCTGGTGGGTGAAAAACACCTGTCGCTCAAGCTCAAACACCAAGGCCAACCGGTGGACGGCATCTGGTTTGGCCACACCGAGCCTTTACCCACGCGCGTCAAGCTGGCTTTCCGGCTGGATGTGGACAGCTGGCGTGGCGAGCGCCGGGTGCGGTTTCTGGTAGAAGCAGCAGAATCCACCTGATCCAATTTTTCACACACCTCCCATCCTTATGACCACATCGAAACTTACCCCTTCTGAACTGCGCTGTCATGTGGATGCGGCAGCGCTGGGTTTTTCCAACACGGCCGAACTGCAAGACCTGCCCTTGCCCTGGATTGGGCAAGAGCGTGCGGAAAAAGCGGCGCGTTTTGGACTGACGCTGGACCAGCGCGACTACAACCTGTTTGTTTTGGGCGAAGTGGGCAGTGGCCGCAGCACCCTGATCACCCAGATGATGCGCGCCGAGGCGGCCAAGCGGCCGGTGCCCCCGGACCTGTGTTACCTGCACAACCATGACGCACCCGAACACCCGCGTGCGATGCGCCTGCCCGCTGGCGAGGGCCGTCTGCTGCGCCAGCTGATGGGGCAATTCGCCAAACACCTGCAATCCGACATCCCGACGCGCCTGGCAGAGGCGGCCTTTAAATCCGAGAGTGACCGCCTCACCAGCCAGCACAAGGTGGAAGAAGACCGCGCCTACGCCACGTTAAGAGCCTTTGCAGAAGCGCGCAACTTCACGCTGTTGCGCGAACAGGGCAACATGGTGTTCACGCTCAGGGACCCTCAGGGGCAGCCCCTGACCGCAGGCAAAGCCATGACCCTAACACCTGAGCAACGGGTGGAAATCGACGGCAACGAAGACGCCTTGCGCGACGAAATCACCCGCTACCTGGACCTCAGCCGGGCCAAGGAGCATGCCTTGAATGAAAGCCTGGCCACCTTGAAGCGCCAAGCCATCAAGCCGATGCTGGAACACGAACTGCAAGCCATTCGCAGTGCGCTGCGCAAACAAATCAAGGACAGCGTCAAACTGGGCAGCTACCTCGAACAGGTGCAACACGACGTGCTGGAAAACCTGGAGCTGTTTCTGCCCATTGAAGATGACGACGAAGTGCGGATGGAGGCACTGCTGGAAGTGGTGTCCCGCCTGCGGGTCAATGTGGCGGTGGACAACCATGGGCGAGAAGGCGCACCGGTCATCGTGGAAGACAACCCGCTGTTTCGCAACCTGTTTGGCGGTGTGGAATACGAGTCCGATGGCGACATGCTGGTGACCGATTTTTCACGCATCCGCGCAGGCAGCCTGGTCAAGGCCCATGGCGGCTATTTGATGCTGCATTTGCATGACCTGCTGGCCGACGAGCTGGTCTGGGAAAAGCTGCGGCGCTACCTGCGCAGCGGGCGTTTGCAGATCGAAGAGCCAGGCATCATGTTTGCCCCGATCGCGGCGGTGTCGCTGCAGCCCGAGGCGATTGATGTGGATGTCAAGCTGATCCTGATTGCCTCGGTGGACGAGTACTACGCGGTTCAGGAAGGCGACCCCGAATTTGCCCGACGCTTTCGCTGCAAGGTGGATTTCGCCGACACTTTCAAGGCCACGCCCGAGTCCTTCTATGCCTCGGCCATCTTTGTCGCCCACACCTGCCGCCGCCTCGGTTTGGTGCACTTCTCGGCCGCAGCGGTGGCGACGTTGATCGAATCCACCCACCGTGAGGCCGAAGACCAGGTGCGTCAAAGCGCCATTTTTGGTCAAGCTGAAGCCATGGTGATGGAGAGCAGTGCCATGGCGCGCAGCCGTGGTGCGGTGCTGGTCGAGTCTCAAGATGTCCACGCCGCCATGCAGGCGCGGGTGTACCGCCACAGCTATCCGCAGCAGCGGCTGCAAGAAACCCTGGTGGATGGCGAACGCCTGCTCGATGTCACCGGGCAAAAGGTGGCCCAACTCAACGGTTTAACCGTGATCGACCTGGGGGACTACCAGTTTGGCTTTCCGGTGCGGGTCACCGCCTGCACCTACGCGGGCAACGAAGGCCTGATCAACATCGAGCGCGAGGTCAAACTCTCCGGCCCGATTCACGACAAGGGCGTGTTGATCCTGCACAGCTACCTGTCCTCGCTGTTTGCCCACATTGCACCGCTGGCACTGGGCGCAGCCATCGTGTTCGAGCAGGAATACAGCGGTGTCGAGGGCGACTCCGCCTCTTGTGCCGAGCTGTATGCATTGTTGTCCAGCCTGTCAGGGCTGCCGCTGAAGCAAGGCATTGCCGTCACCGGCGCGGTCAACCAGCACGGCGAGATGCTACCGGTCGGCGGGATCAACGAAAAAATTGAAGGCTATTTCCGCAGCTGCGAGCTGCTCGGACTCGACGGCCATCAAGGTGTACTGATACCCGCGCGCAACCGCCGTCACCTGATGCTGGACGCGAACGTGGTGCAGGCGGTGGCCCAGGGACAATTTCATATTTACACCGCCGACCTGGCCAGCGATGGCATCGAGTTGCTCACCGGCATGCGCTTTGGCACCCTGCAGGGGCCGGACTACCCTGCGGACACCATCCTCGGGCGCGCACAACGAACACTGCAGAGCTACCGCCAGGCCTGTGAAGTCCCACGCTTGGCCACGGCGGCGCGCCGACTCAGGCCGAACGGTGAACAAAAGCCACCGCACCCGCGCGGCAAATAGCCCGCCCCCTAGAATGCAAGCATGAACGCCGCCCTCAACGCCGACCTGCACTGCCACTCTGTGGTCTCCGACGGCACCCTGACACCGGAGGAA
Source organism: uncultured beta proteobacterium (assembly GCA_903856025.1). Taxonomy (GTDB): domain Bacteria; phylum Pseudomonadota; class Gammaproteobacteria; order Burkholderiales; family Burkholderiaceae_C; genus Rhodoferax. The sequence goes on along the minus strand of CAIOAQ010000131.1, from coordinate 4,752 downwards.
CTCGCCACACGCGCCAAGACACAGGGCGTGCAGCTCTGGTCGCTGACGGACCATGATGAAATTGGTGGTCAGGCCAGGGCTGCGGCTGCAGCTGCGGCTTGCGGGCTGGACTACCTCACCGGCGTTGAAATTTCAGTCACCTTTTTGCACCAGACGGTGCACATCGTCGGACTGGGATTTGATGCCACCCACCTGCCACTGATTCAGGGTCTGGAACAAACCCGGGGGGGGCGTTCACAGCGCGCCCAGGACATGTCAAACGACCTGGCCCGCGTGGGCATCCAGGGCACGTTTGAAGGCGCCTTGAAATACGCGGGCAACCCCAACCTGATTTCACGCACCCATTTCGCCCGGTTCATGGTGGAAACCGGTGTCTGCAAAGACACCTACGAGGTGTTTCGCAAATACCTCACAGAAGGCAAACCCGGGTTCGTGGAACACCGCTGGGCCCATTTGAAAGATGCAGTGCACTGGATTCGCGACGCAGGCGGCATGGCCGTCATCGCCCATCCCGCACGGTACAAATTCAGCGCCAACGAAGAATTTGCCTTGTTCACCGAGTTCAAGGGCCATGGAGGCCAGGGGGTGGAGGTGGTCACGGGCAGCCATTCGGCCGCTGAATACCTCAGCTACGCCGATACCGCCCGGGAATTTGGCCTGGCCGCTTCGCGCGGCAGCGATTTTCACTCGCCCGAAGAGAGCCGCACCGAACTGGGTGCCCTGCCCGCCTTGCCAGCCAGCCTGACCCCGGTGTGGACCTTGCTGGCCGACCGCATCCAACACCCCGCGCTCTGATCATGGCGTTTTGGCGCAGCCGCCAGGGCGGCGGTATTTTGTTGATCATGGTGGCCACGCTGTCGTTTGCCTTGCTCGACACCGCCACCAAACATGCCACGCAATTCGCCCCGGTGCTGATGCTGCTGTGGTTTCGTTACGCGTTTCAGGCCGTCGTTACATTTGCTCTGCGCTTTCCGGTGCAGAAAAAACAGCTGTTTGCGACGCCCAATCCACGTTTTCAGATGCTGCGCGGTGCCCTGTTGCTGACGACCAGCATGTGCTCCTTTTTTGGGTTGATGCATTTGCCTGTGGCCGAATTCACCGCCATGGTGATGCTGACGCCCATGGTGGCCACCCTGATGGCGGCCATCACGCTGAAAAATCATGTCACTCACCGACGCTGGTGGTTGATGCTCATGGGTTTGTGTGGTGTGCTGTTGGTGGTGCGACCAGGGGGGCAGGTGTTTGGCTGGGCGCTGCTGTTTCCGGTGCTGCTGGTCAGCACCTATTCCTGGTTTCAGGTGCTCACCAGTCGCTTGAGTGGCGATGAAAACCCCTACACCACCCATTTTTATACCGGACTGGTGGGTGCCGTTCTGATGAGTCCTCTGGCGATTTGGAGCTGGGACACCCAGGCGTTTCTGGCGCACTGGCCCTGGTTCATCGCCTTGGGATTCTTCGGCACGTTTGGCCATCTGATGCTGATCCGCGCCTTCAACCGCGCCAGTGCCGTGGTGCTTTCGCCCTACCTTTACACGCAGATTGCCTTTGCCACTTTGATGGGATGGTTGGCTTTTGACCATATCCCCGACGCTTGGGCGTGGGCGGGCATTGCGGTGATCGCCACCAGCGGTGTGGGCAACGCCCTGCTGTCGGTCAAAGAAATCACGGCCAAGCGACAATAGCGCCATGCCCCAACTGTTCGAAATCCACCCTGACAACCCGCAACCCCGCTTGCTCAAACAGGCCACCGCCTTGCTGGACAAGGGCGAAGTGCTGGCCGTGCCCACCGATTCCAGCTACGCGCTGGTCTGCCACCTGGACGACAAAGCCGCTGCCGACAAGCTGCGCCGCATCCGGGGTGTGGATGACAAACACCACCTGACCCTGTTGTGCCGCGACCTGTCGGAGTTGGCCAATTACGCCCAGGTAGACAACCAGCAGTTTCGCCGCATCAAGGCCGCCACACCAGGGGCCTACACCTTCATTTTGCAGGCTACCAAAGAAGTGCCGCGCCGACTGAGCCACCCCTCGCGCAAGACCATCGGCCTGCGCGTGCCCGACCATAAAGTGCTTCAAGAGCTTCTAGCCCTCTACAGTCAACCGCTTCTAGCTACCACTTTAATAGCTGAAGGTGAAACTGAACCGATGAACGATGCAGAGGAAATTCGTGCCCATTACCGTGGCCGCATTGCAGCGGTGATTGACTCCGGCGCGTGTCCGCGTGAACCCACCACCGTCGTGGACTTGACCGGTGGCGACCCCGTCATCATCCGTGAAGGCCGCGGCTCGGTAGCCGCTTTGGGCCTGTAAACCACTTAGCTCTGAGACACTTTGCCCATGGACTTTGCCCACCTTATCCAGACCGTCACCCTGTACGCCATTCCGGTGCTGCTGGCCATTACCCTGCACGAAGCGGCACACGGTTACGCCGCCAAGTACTTCGGCGACAACACCGCTTACATGCTGGGGCGCGTCACGCTCAACCCGTTTCCCCATATCGACCCCATGGGCACCATCCTGATGCCCTTGTTGTTGTACATCGCCACCTCCGGTGCGTTCCTGTTTGGTTATGCCAAGCCGGTGCCGGTACGTTTTGGCAACCTGCGCAACCCCAAACGCGACATGATCTGGGTGGCCCTGGCCGGGCCAGGCTCCAACTTTGTGCAGGCGCTGGTGTGGGGCGCGCTGCTGTACCTGTACCAGGGCATCGGCGCGACCGAACCGTTTCTGGTAGAAATGGCCCAGGGCGGCGTACTGGTCAACGTGGTGATGTGCGTGTTTAACCTGTTTCCACTGCCACCGCTCGACGGGGGACGTATTTTGGTGGGTTTGCTGCCGCTCAGGCAGGCTTTGCTGGTGTCGCGCGTGGAGCCTTGGGGCTTTTTCATTGTGATGGCGCTGGTGCTGGCCGGTGTGGTCAGCAGCCTCTGGATGCAACCGCTGATGGGACTCGCCTACCAACTGATCCACCTGCTGCTGTCACCGCTGGCCATGCTGGTGAGCTGAATATTGCTTTTATTTTGAACCAGTTTTCGACATGACAACCCAACGTTTTCTCACTGGCATCACCACTTCTGGCACCCCTCACCTTGGCAATTACGTCGGCTCCATCCGTCCTGCCGTTCAGGCCAGTTTGCGCCCTGGTGTGCAGAGTTTTTACTTTCTGGCCGACTACCACGCCTTGATCAAAATTGACGAGCCGGCGCGCATCCAGCGCTCGACGCTTGAAATCGCCGCCAGCTGGCTGGCCGCTGGGCTTGACCCCGAGCGCGTGGTGTTTTACCGCCAGTCCGACGTGCCGGAAATCCCCGAGCTGACCTGGTTTTTGACCTGTGTGCTGGGCAAGGGTGTGCTCAACCGGGCCCACGCTTACAAAGCCGCGGTGGACAAAAACACCGCCGCCGGTACCGATCCCGACTCCGATGTCACCGCTGGTCTGTTCATGTACCCGGTGCTGATGGGGGCTGACATCCTGATGTTCAACGCCCACAAGGTGCCGGTTGGCCGTGACCAGGTGCAGCACATCGAGATGGCGCGCGACATGGCCAACAGCTTCAACCACCGCTATGGCGAGCACTTTGTGCCACCTGAGGCGGTGATTGAAGACTTTGTTGCCACCCTGCCCGGGCTGGATGGTCGCAAAATGAGCAAGAGCTACGACAACACCATCCCGATGTTTGCCACGCGCGCGCAGCTCAAGAAACTCATTGGCGGCATCGTCACCGACTCCAAAGCCCCCGGTGAACCCAAAGCGGTGGAAGGCTCGGCCTTGTTCCAGATTTACCAGGCTTTTGCGTCGACGCAGGAAACCGAAGCGCTGCGCCAAGCCTATGCCACAGGCATCTCCTGGGCCGATGCAAAGCAAACCGTGTTCGAGCGTATTGACCGCGAGCTTGCCCCCATGCGCGAGACCTACCAGGCCTTGATGGACAACCCCGCCAAGATCGAAGCCCTCCTGAAGACTGGTGCCGAAAAAGCACGCGCCATTGCCACGCCTTTCATGGGCCAGCTGCGACACGCAGTGGGGCTGCGTGCCTTGCAAACCCAGGCCGAAGTCAGCACCAAAACCGCCAAAGTGGCCCTGCCTGTGTTCAAACAATACCGCGAAGCAGATGGCCAGTTTTACTTCAAACTGCAAAGCGCAGACGGCCGTTTGCTGCTGCAAAGCGGTGCCTTTGCGTCGCCTAAAGTGGCGGGGCAAACCATTGCCGCACTGCAAACTGAAGGTGTCGCTGTGCTGAACCGCAGCAGCGTGCCCTTGCACATGGGCCCAGACACCACGGAAAGCGACATTGCAGCGGCGCTGCAAGCCTTGCAGGACGCAAAACAGGGCTAGCCCACTGTACAATCCGCGCTTCGCGGAGAGATGGCAGAGTGGCCGAATGTACCTGACTCGAAATCAGGCGTACCGCAAGGTACCGTGGGTTCGAATCCCACTCTCTCCGCCAGTAAAAATAAGAAAAGCTCACTTTCAAAACGGTAGCGAGCTTTTTTCTTTTGTGCTGCTTGTAGGCAATCTGTAGGCAACTTTGCCAAATCCACCACAAAAAACCAGCGGATTAGGCTGGGTTTTTATTCATTCGATTTTTCGTCCAACGCTTTGTCGTCGAGCGGAAGCCTATCAGTGGAGACCCATTCGCCAAAATCAGCAGACGCTATTCGCACCACACAATGTGATTCCATTTCTAATTCATAAGTGAAACTAAAAGTGCCGAAATAATCCAAGGCCAGGATACGATCGACTGCAGTCTA
>CAIOAQ010000130.1 GCA_903856025.1 uncultured beta proteobacterium | reverse complement strand
TGTAAAAGGGCCCTGCGCTTTTCTGCACAGGGCCCTCTACCCTAGCTCAATTGATTACTTAAGTTGCTCTTCTTTGATGTACCCGCTGTCCACCAGAACTGCCTTGTAGTTGGACTTGTCAACGCTGACAGGTTTCAGCAGGTAAGACGGGACAACCTTGACTTTGTTGTTGTAAGTCTTGGTGTCGTTGATTTCCACCTTCTTGCCGCTCAACATAGCGTCCACCATGCCAGCGGTAACTTTCGCCAATTCACGGGTGTCTTTGAACACTGTGGAGTACTGTTCACCGCGGATGATGGATTTCACCGAAGGAACCTCAGCATCCTGACCACTGACAAACGGCATAGGCTGACCACCGCTACCATACCCAACGCCCTTGAGGGCCGACAAAATACCGATGCTCAAGCCATCATAGGGTGACAGAACAGCGTGAACCTTGACCTTGCCGTAATAAGCGCTCAACAAGTTTTCCATCCGAGCCTGAGCCACAGCACCATCCCAACGCAAAGTCGAAACCTTTGTCATGCCCAATTGCTTGCTCTGCACCACCAGTTTGCCTTTGTCGATGTACGGTTTCAGCACTGACATGGCACCGTCATAGAAGAAAAAGGCGTTGTTGTCATCTGCAGATCCACCGAACAATTCAATATTGAAGGGACCCTTACCTTCTTTCAAACCAAGTGCTTTTTCCAGGGACTGCGCCTGCAATACCCCAACTTGGAAATTATCGAAAGTGGCGTAATAGTCCACGTTCTTGCTGCCCACGATCAAACGGTCATACGACACAACTTTGACACCTTTATCAGCAGCTTTTTGCAGTGCGTTCGACAAGGTCGTGCCGTCGATTGCAGCAATCACCAACACCTTCACACCTTTGGTGATCATGTTTTCGATCTGCGCTAACTGGTTCGGAATGTCGTCATCGGCGTATTGCAAGTCAGCCTTGTAGCCCTTGGCTTGCAAAGCACTGACCATGCTGTTGCCATCACTAATCCAGCGAGTGGAGCTCTTGGTGGGCATTGAGACACCGACCAAACCTTTGTCTTGAGCCTGCGCCATGGGCGTTGCCATGGCAAAACCCAATGCCAAACCGGCAGCTAATGCTTTCAATGTTGTTCTACGAGCTATCAAAATGTGACTCCTATAAGTGATCAGCGATTTGTTGTCTTATCCTGGCCCCGACGGTTCGGATGGGCCATATGATAGGCACAATAGGCCCCATACTCCAATATAGTTTCCACGTAGTTCAATACAAAAACAGAGATCGGTAGAAACCCTGGCATGACCAATTACACGCACTGGCTTATCCGCGCGCGGCTTAAAACCAGGCAACTTTTGCTACTCGTAGCACTGGCTGAAGAAGGCAACATCCACCGAGCCGCGCAGGTGCTCAACATGACCCAACCTGCAGCCTCCAAGCTTCTCAAGGATCTGGAGGATGTTTTGGGTGTTCAACTCTTTGATCGGCTACCACGCGGTATGCGTCCCACCTGGTACGGCGAGACCATGATTCGTCATGCACGCGCTGCATTGAACAGCTTGAACCAAGCAAACGACGAGGTGCAAGCCGCCAAAAACGGTCAGTTTGGCCAGGTAAATTTGGGGGCAATCACCTCACCGGGCGTGGTCTTGCTGCCAATGACAATTGCAGCCATCAAAGAGGAGCACCCCAACCTGCGGATCACGATACAAATTGAGTCAAGCAATGTTCTCGTAGATCAGCTCTACAAAGGGACTCTGGATGTCGTGCTGGGACGACTATCGGAAGAGCACGACACAGCCGATCTGCGCTACGAAGCCATTGCCAATGAATCAGTCTGCGCCGTGGCCAGGCCTGGGCATCCCCTGTTTGCGAAGCCAAAACTTTCTATCGCCGAATTGCTGGATTTTTGTTGGATTGTGCCGCCAGTGGGCAGCGTGATGCGCCACAAATTCGATCTCATGTTCCAGGAACAAGACCTGCCGCAGCTCACCAACCGCGTCGAAACCAGCTCCTTGCTTTTTCTCACCAAAATGATGGAGCAAAGTGACATGGTCAGCATCATGGCGGCCGACGTAGCGCGTTACTACGCAAGTCACGACATACTGCGCATTTTGCCTTTGGATTTACCTTGTGAGATGGAGCCTTTTGGCTTCATTACACGCCGCGACATACCACTATCCCCTGCTGCACAAGTGCTTTTGAATGCCCTGAAAGCATCTGTCCGGACGGTGTATTGAAGCCTCTGGGCACTAATCCCAACCAGCGTCCACTTTGAACTCCTGAGCGGTGCACATGGCACCGTCATCCGAAGCCAAAAAAAGCACCATGCGGGCAACATCTGCGGCCATGATCTTATCGGGCAGACATTGATTCCGTTGAATATTGGCCACAGCCTCCTCGTTGAGCCACAACGAAAGCTGACGCTCTGTCATAACCCACCCCGGAGACACGGTGTTGACACGTATCCGATCAGCACCCAGTGTGGCAGCAAGTCCGCGGGTCAAGCCGTTCATGGATGATTTTGCAACGGCGTAACAAGGATATTCACCGCCTTTTCTCTGCCAACCGGTGGATCCCAAATTAATGATCGAGCCACGTCCCAACCCCTTCATGCCAGGCACCACCGCTTGTATGGCGAAAAAAGCCGGCCGCTGATTCACAGTCATGCGCTCATCCCAATAATCAGGCGTTACAGACTCCAGCTGATGCCGATCATCACTGGCCACATTGTTCACCAGTGTCGAAAATGCCCCCAATTCCTGCTGAGCCTGCGCGATGACTGATTGCAACGCAGCAATGTCGCGCACATCGCAATGACGCCACCAGACCGTCCCATGACCCCGGGCCTTGATGTCTGTAACCAGTTCGGCGCTTTCCTTCTCTGCAACATCAATGAATGCAACCTGCGCACCCTGTTCTGCAAAGGCCTCCACGATGGCAGCGCCAACGGATGTTGCGCCGCCAGTGATGAACACCCGTTGCCCCCGAAGACTGGGGTAAACCGCCAAAGATCT
>CAIOAQ010000129.1 GCA_903856025.1 uncultured beta proteobacterium | reverse complement strand
TGATCGGGAAGATAACCGTACTTTTTTACAAAAAATTGCGGAGTTCATTCACCCCGGACCGGACTCCACGGATGAATTGCTCGACACCTTGGTGGAGGCAGAGCACAACCAGCTCATAGGCGCAGATTCGCGCAAAATGCTCGAAGGCGTGATCCGCATGGCCGAGATGAGCGCCGGCGACGTGATGGTGCCCAGCACCCGCATGGAGTTGATCAACATTGAAGACGCCTATGACACCATGATGCATGGCGTGATCGACACCGCGCACTCGCGGTTTCCGGTGTATGAAGGTGAACGCGAAAACATCATCGGCATCCTGATGGCCAAAGACCTGCTCAAACTGCAGCGCGCGCCAGAGCTCAACATTCGTGCCCTGCTGCGCCCGGCGGTGTTTGTGCCAGAAAGCAAGGGCTTGAACGACTTGCTGCGCGACTTTCAAAGCAACCACAACCACCTGGCCATCGTGATCGACGAGTTTGGCCGTGTGGCGGGCCTGGTCACCATTGAAGATGTGCTGGAAGAAATTGTGGGCGAAATCGAAGACGAATTCGACATTGCCGAAGACGAAGGCGACATTTTTGGCCTGGCTGACCACACTTACCGCGTCAGTGGCGACACCACGGTGGATCGGGTGGCGCATGCCTTTGGCATCACGCTGGAAAGCTCCGATCCCGATGGCGACTTTGACACCATTGGCGGTTTGATTGCCCATGAGATGGGCCATGTCCCGCGACGTGGTGAACACCACGTCCTGGCGGGCATGAAGTTTGTGGTGATGCTCACCAAGGGCGGTGCGGTGAAATGGTTCAAGGTCTCGCCGGTGCATGATGCTTCGGCCTGATTCCATTTCCAAATCATCCGTGTCGTTGTTGCTTCGCCTTGTCGTGCGTCAGCACTGCCTGCGGCTTCGCGCCTAGACACAAATGATTTGGAAACGGAATGAGTTCATTTTCAAAACATCTGTGTTGCTGCTGCTGCGCCTTGTCGTGCTGCAGCACTGCCTGCGGCCTCGCGCCTAGATACCCATGAGTTGGAATCGAAATCACACCGGCTTTGGCCGCCCGCTTTTTGTGGGGCAAACGGCCACGGGCGGCTGGGGAATGACATGGCTTGTGCTGTTGGCTGGTGGTCTGCAAGGGGCCAGTCTGGCCTGGCCAACGGCGGTGCCACAGGGATTGGCCGCGATCGGACTGGCACAAGGACAGCCGTTGTGGTGGGGGCAAACTCTTGCCCTGGCCCTGCTGGTCGTTGCCCTGCTGGGCAGCGGGTCGCCGCGTCGGGCAGCCTGGTTGGGCTGGCTGTTTTCAACGGCTTGGCTTGGCTGCACGTTTGGCTGGCTGTTCACTTCCATGCACACCTACGGCGGGTTGGTCGCACCGCTGGCGGTGGCGGCTGTGCTGCTGCTGGCAGCAGTGCTGGCCCTGTACTATGCCGGTGCCTCATGGTGTTTTAGTGCTCTAGCCCTCGTCAATAAAGCGCAGGAAGCTATTGTTTTTGCATTGTTGTGGATGTTGGCAGAACTGGCGCGTGGTCTGCTTTTGACAGGCTTCGGCTGGGGCGCGGTGGGTTATGCCCACGCCAACGGGCCGCTGGCCGCGGCCTTGTCCTGGGTGGGTTTGTATGGCGTTTGCGCCTTGGCGGCTCTGCTGTCGGTGTTGTTGGCGTTTGCGTTTCGCGCGACTTCCCTGCGACAAGCGGCTGTGCTGACCGCCGCCCTGGTCATGTTGTTGAGTCTGGCAAAGGTGTTACCGGGTCCGCAAGGTGCAGACGTTGGCATGCTGCGGGTCACCCTGCTGCAAGGCAACATTCCTCAAGATGAGAAGTTTGACCAAAGCAGCGGCGTGCCCGCAGCCTTGCGCTGGTATGGAGAGCAACTCAATGCCAACAGTTCTTCACTCATCATCACCCCAGAGACCGCCTTACCCGTGTTGCCTGACCAGCTTCCGGACGGGTATTGGAATGCCTTGAAGACGCGATTTGCCAAGGGCGGGCAGGCGGCGCTGTTGGGGATGCCACTGGGCAATTTTTCTGAGGGCTATACCAATTCCGTGGCCGGGCTAAAACCCGGGCAGACCGAACCGTGGCGTTACGACAAACACCACCTGGTGCCGTTTGGCGAATTCATTCCGCCGCTGGCGCGCTGGTTCACCCAACTGATGAACATTCCGCTGGGGGATTTCAATCGTGGCGATTTGCCGCAACCGACGTTTGACTGGCAGGGGCAGCGCCTGGCAGCCTCTATTTGTTATGAAAACCTGTTTGGCGAAGAGTTGGCGGCCTCGTTTTTGGATGCCACGCATGCGCCGACGATGATGGTGAACATCAGCAACCTGGGCTGGTTTGGTGAGCGGGTGGCGATGGACCAGCACCTGCAGATTGCACGGGTTCGCACGCTGGAGTTTGACCGGCCTTTCCTGCTGGCTACCAACACCGGGCGCACGGCGGTGGTGGACCATCGTGGGCAGGTGATTGCGGCGCTGCCCAACCATGTGGCGCAGGCGTTGACGGCCGAGGTGCAGGGGCGCGATGGCATCACGCCGTATGCCTGGTGGGTGTCGCGCTGGGGGCAGTGGCCGTTGGTGATGTTGGCTTTTGGTGTGGTGGTTTTGTTCTGGTTGCGGCGAGGGAAGTGATGTCTTTTGATACCGGACATCCGAACTTCTAAATTCAGAACTTCTGTTTCCCCACTCTATCCCCCCGCCCTTTCCCGCCCCGCCGGGCGGGAAAGGGAGCTAACAGCCCTATTTGGCCAGCATTTTTTACAGAAGCATTACACGCCGTGGGGCAGTTTGTGGGCGATGTTGTGGGGCGTGGCGCAACAAACAAAAATAACGGTGGGAAGAACAATGGAGGGCAGATTCCAATTGTTTGGGGTTTGAACGACGGGTTGAAGTCTGTCCCGGCGCTTTTGTCAACAGGACTGGCACACCAAAACTCGCCCAAACTGTCCCACGGCGTGTAAGACTTCTGTTTACAGCGTCGGCCACATGCGGCTGTTGGCTCCTCTTTCCGCCCCCTGCGGGGGTGGAAAGAGGCGGGGGAGATAGGGGGG
>CAIOAQ010000128.1 GCA_903856025.1 uncultured beta proteobacterium | reverse complement strand
TTCTGAGTGCCTTTCGTGTGTCGTCGATCTATCCGTTTGTCGTCGTGTCTCATCTCCGTCGGGAAGCGGCGCTCGAACAATGGCAAACCGAATGGCGGACCATTGTGGGGATCGTGGTGCCTTCTGCGATCCTGGTCGTGATTTTTGCCAGCGGGTATTACCGACGTCAGCGCCTTTTGGAGGCGCAGCAACTGGAGTCCGCACGACTGGAGCGCGTCAACGCGGCTTGCGTGTTTGATAACTCGCGCGAAGGCATCATCATTGCGTCTGTCGACGGCGTGATGACCGACGTGAATGCGGCATTTACCCGAATCACGGGGTACGAACGTGAGGATGTCATTGGTAGAAATCCCAGCATGCTCAGCTCAGGACGCCATGACAAGGCGTTTTACAAAGCCATGTGGCAAAACCTGATTGAAAAAGGGCATTGGAGCGGTGAGCTGTGGAACCGGCGCAAGGACGGTGAGGTTTTTGCAGAGATCCTCACCATCAGCGCGGTCACTGATTCGCAGGGCAACGTGCAACGGTATGTGGCCGTGTTTACCAACATCACGGCAATCAAGACCTATCAAACGGAGCTGGAGCACATTGCACGTTTTGATGCACTGACCGATTTGCCTAATCGTGTGTTGCTGGCTGACCGTTTGCAACAATCCATGAGCCAGGCGCAACGCCGCGAAAACATGGTGGCGGTGGCGTTCATTGATCTCGATGGGTTCAAAGCGGTCAACGACACACATGGGCATGAGGCTGGAGACCATGTGCTGGTGACGCTCGCGGCGCGCATGCGTGAGGTGTTGCGCGAGGGTGACACGTTGGCGCGCAACGGCGGCGATGAATTTGTCGCCTTGTTGGTGGATTTAGCCACCCTATCAGATGCACAGCCGATGTTGAGCAGATTGCTGGACGCCGCATCGCAATGTGTTGAATTCCGTGGCATGCCGTTGCGGGTGTCGGCAAGCATCGGTGTGAGCTTTTATCCGCGAGCGCAAGCGACCAGCATGGAAGAGTTGCTGCGGCAGGCCGATGCGGCCATGTACCAGGCCAAGCTATCAGGCAAGAACCGGTGTGCCTATTTTCAATCCGATCCAGCCGACCATGAACCCGGTGCTGCTCATCCCGCCACCGTTACCTGAACGCGCGCAATCACCTTTGGTCATAGTCCACGACCACTGACCCGTTGGATTGATGATGCGCGAAGCGCAGGAGGTGATTTGCTGGTGTGAGGGCCACCAGCGTTTGCACACGGACTGACTTTTCGCGCCGTGCAGCAGTCGCTTTGCGCCGTCGCACTGCATTTCGTCGCAAAGCGGCTGCGCGCTTGGGCGCCTCCCCCTAGAGTTCATCCCATTCCCACACCTTGTGGTTCATGACGAATGGAGAAACCTGATGCCGAACTCTTTGATTTATTCTTTTTTTCGTGCGCTCACACACGGCGTGTTTGGTGCTGTGGCGGCTTTGAGCATGGCTGCAACGGCACTGGCTGCGACACCCTCGCAGTTTGACAGTGCATTCGCACAGTTTGCCCAAGCGCGCCAAGGCGATGAAGGCGCCATGGGCAAGTCGGCGCAAGCGTTCGCGGCGCTGCTCAACGCCGAGCCCCTTAACCCGGTGCTGATGGCCTACACCGGCGCGGCCACCAGCATGCAAGCCAACACGACCTGGTTGCCCTGGAAAAAAATGAGTTACGCCGAAGATGGCCTGGCTCTGCTGGACAAGGCGCTGGCGATGCTCACCGCAGAGCACAACCAGCCGGGCGCCCGCGGGCTTGCCCCCGCCTTGGAGGTGCGATTGATCGCCGCAAATACCTTCCTGGCAGTGCCGGGCTTCATGAATCGTGGCGCACGAGGCACCAAGCTCCTTGATGACTTGTTGGCCAGCCCGCTGTTGGGCGCGACGCCGCTGGAATTCAGAGGCGATGTCTGGATGACGGCCGCCAAGCAGGCCACCAAAGACAAACGTGCGCAGGATGCCCGCCAATACCTCGACCAAGTCGTCCGTACCGGTGCACCGCAGGCCCAAGCCGCCCGCACCCAGCTCAAGGCGATCGCGTCATGAGCCAAGCCGCAACGCCGGTCGTGGAACTGCAGGCCGTATTCAAAACCTACCGTTTGGGCCAGCACGTGATTCCCGCGTTGCAAGGGGTGGACTTGAGCGTCCAGCGCGGCGAACTGCTGGCGCTGACCGGGCCCTCGGGCAGCGGTAAAAGCACCATCCTGAACCTGTGCGGCCTGATTGATAGGGCAGATTCGGGCGACATTGTGCTCGGTGGCCAGCATGTCAACGGCTTGAACGAAGTACAGCGCACGCTGCTGCGGCGCGATGCCCTGGGCTTTGTGTTCCAGAGCTTTAACCTGGTGCCGGTGATGACGGTGTATGACAACGTCGACTACCCGCTGTTCATTGCCGGGGTGAGTGCGCCCGAGCGTCGCGAGCGGGTGATGGCCCAACTCCAGGCAGTAGGCTTGCAGGACCATGCGCAGCACCGGCCCGACGCCTTGTCGGGCGGGCAGCGCCAGCGCGTGGCCATTGCGCGTGCACTGGTCAAACGGCCCAAGCTGGTGATTGCCGATGAACCTACCGCCAGTCTGGATTCACACACCGCCGATCAGGTGCTGGACCTGATGCGCGAACGTGGTCACGCCGAAGGCGCGGCCTTTGTCATTGCCACCCACGACAGCCGTCTGACCAGCCGCTGCGACCGTGTGCTGGCCTTGCTGGATGGGAGTTTGCTATGAAAATAATAGTCGATGGCGGATGTTTCTTATGGGGTGGAAGCCAAAAAAGCATTGTGGTTAGGAGGGTGTCATGAACTTCATGTGGCTGAAATTTGCAATTCAAAACACCCTGCGCAACCGTCGCCGCTCCCTGGTCACCGTGTCGATCGCGGCCCTGGGCACGGCGGGGATTTTGCTCGCTGGCGGGTTTGCGCTGTTCACTTACCAATCCCTGGCCGAGGCGGCTGCGCGTGACTACGGGCACCTGGTGGTGGGCCAACCCGAGCAGTTTGTCAAAGACGAGGAAACCCCGCTGCAGCATGGGCTGGACAACGCCAACGAACTGCGCAACCAGTTGCTGGCCGACCCGGCGGTGCGCAGCGTGCTGCCAAAAATCGAGTTCAGCGGGCTCATCAGCAATGGTGACAAGTCGATCGTGATGATGGGACTGGGTGTGGAACCCGACAGCGAATTTTCCGTCAAGGGCCCGTTTTTGACCGTCAAATCGGGGGACATACTGGCCAGCGGCACACCGGAACCCGCAGTGATGCTGGGTGACGCCCTGGCGCGCAACCTCAAGGCCGTGCCCGGCAGCAGTCTGACCCTGCTGGCCAGCACCACCGACGGCGCGCTCAACGCCATGGACGTGCGTGTGAAGGGCATCTTCGCCACCGGCACGCCAGAGATCGACAAACGTCTGGTGTACACCGACATTGCCACGGCCCAGCGGTTGCTCAACACGCAAAAAGTCAGCAGCCTGGGCATTTTCCTGAGCCGCATGAACCAGACCCAGCCCATGCAGGCGCAATTTGCCAAGGCGTACCCCTCGTTGACCGTGCAAACCTGGGAGGATCAGGCCTTCTTCTACAAGTCGGTGCGTGGTCTTTACAACCGCATTTTTGGTGCACTGGGGCTGATCATTGGCGTGATCGTGGTGTTTGTGGTGACCAACGCCATGTCGATGGCGATCATCGAGCGCACCTGCGAACTCGGCACCCTTCGCGCCTTGGGCACCTTGCCCGCACAGCTGCTGCGCACCTTGTCACTTGAAGGCATGGTACTCGGCGGCGTGGGGGCGCTGGCGGGTGCGGCCATAGCCCTGTGCGTGTCGATCTTCCTGTTGGTGGTGCCTGTGGAGATGCCACCACCACCAGGGCGCTCGGTGGGCTACCCGCTGAACATCACGGTGGACCCGTTGATGTACCTTACCACCATTGCCGTCATGGTGCTGCTGACCATGGCCGCGTCGGCCTGGGTGGCACGCCGGACGGTGAACATGCCGGTGGTGGATGCGTTGGCGCATACCTGACAACACCAACGACTGCTATAAAAAAACGAGTTGCCAACGCATAAAAATCAAGGGCTACAACCAAAAAACATATACAAACAAAGGAACAACATGAAACGAACCTTCCTCTTAATCTTGCCCCTGCTGGCAGCCCACGCCATGGCCCAGGACGTGGCAAGCATCCTCAAAGCCACCGACCAGTTCCGCATGACCGCTGACAACCTGCAGGTAGACACCCAGATCAACGTGCTCAATGCCGATGGCACGCCGGACAAAGAGCGCCGCTACACCGTGTTTGCCCAAGCCAAACGCCAGTCCCTGGTGGTCATGCAAAGCCCGGCAGAAAAAGGCCAAAAGGTGCTGATGCTGGGGGATGACTTCTGGCTTTTGATGCCTGGCAGCCAGCGCCCGCTGCGCATCACCCCCATGCAAAAGCTGCTGGGCGATGCCTCCATTGGAGACATTGCCACCATGAGCTGGGTCGACGACTACGCGGGCAAGCTGGTAGGAGAAGAACCCTGCGAGCCCACCGCCAAACCCAGCTGCCTGCACTTGAGTCTGAACGCTACCCGCAAGGGCGTGACCTACCAGCGCATCGAATTGTGGGTGGGCAAGCCCCGGTTCGAGCCGGTGCGCGCCGACCTGTACGTGCTGTCCGACAAACTCGCCAAGCAAGCCACGTTTGTGATGGACCAGCCCACCGCCCCCACCACGGTGCTGGAGATGGTGCTGTTTGATCAGGTGAGCAACCACAAAACCACCCATGTGCGCTACCTCAGCCGCAAGGCGCGCAAGGTGCCCGCCGAGTGGCTCAACCCCATGTTCCTGGTGCGCAACCCTGCGTTGGACTAGACCATGAACGCCCATTTGTTATGTCTGCTGGCGCTGACACTGGGCGGCGCTGCGGTGGCACAGGCCCAGGACAGCACGGCACAAGTCAGCGGTCAGTTCAGCGGTCAACTCCGGGGGCTGTGGGATACCCAACAGGCCAACACGGGTGGCCCGGCGGCACAGGCCAACACCTTGCGGGCGGGCGTGGTGCCCTTGTCAGACAACGCCCTGGTGACCGAGGCCGAACTGCGCGCCAGCGGCAAAGGTATAACGGGTGTGTTCACCCTGCAGTTTCAGCACCAGGACGCTGGCACGACCGATACCGGGAACAAGGCCTGGGTCAACGAGCTGTATGCCTCACACGATGCCGGTGCCTGGCAGTTCAGTGCGGGCAAAAAAATCGTCGCCTGGGACGTGGGTTACGGCTTTCGTCCCAACGACATGGTGCAGCAGGAAACACGCCGGGCGCTGGTTTCCAGCACGCCAGAAGGTCGGCCCCTGTTGGTGGCCGAGCATTTTGATGCCAGCACCGCGTGGTCGGTGGTCTGGGTTCAACCCACCGCCTCTGCCGCCGCACCGGGCGCGCAGGAGCCCGCCTTGGCTGGGCGGGTGTACCAGCGCAATGGCGCGGCGGACTGGTATGGCTTTGCCCGTGTCGGAGCGCATTCGGGCGCAGGTGCGGGCGCGGCGCTGGCCTGGGTGGCCAACGAGGCGCTGGAGTTGCACGGCTCGGTGCGGTATGCCGGACAAATGGACAATCAAGTCATCAACCCCGGCTCACCGGCGCTGTCCGCCAGCAACCCCTGGCAACCGGGCACGGTACGCCATGTGTCGCAGGCGCTGGTGGGCGGCACATGGACCCATGAGAGTCAGCTCAGCCTGCTGGCCGAAGCCTGGTTCGATGGCAGCGCGCCCAGCGATGCGCAGTGGGACAACTGGGCGCAGCACAACCATCAGATCGGCACCCTGGCCACCCTGGGTGCACCTGCAGCGGCAGTGGCGGGCAACCTGGCCTGGCAGGCACAGGCGTTGGGCTATTCACAAAACCTGCGCCGCAGCAATGTGTATGCGCGACTGAGCTGGCAAAAAGACGCCTGGCAACCCGCGCTGGACATGCTCTACACCCCGGCAGATCGGGGCCGGGTGGTCACCGCTGCATTGACCTGGCAGGGCGACCGGGTGCAGGTGCAGGGCAGTTGGCGGGCCTATGGCGGACCTGCGGACGCGGTGATGGCGCAGCTGCCTTCGCACCAGTTGGCCAACGTGACGCTGACCTGGGCGTTTTGACCCTGAAGACCGGCATCATTGGCCGATGAAATTACGGGTATCCGGATTTTTGGTGGACTTGGGACATGATCAGTCAAAACTTCGCTAAGTCGATTTCAGCATCGAAGGTGATAGGTCCCTTCCAAGTGTTGGAAGTTCGTGAAAATTCCGCATCAAACATCGCGTCACAGCATCTGTTTTAGTCAAAATCCAAAGGTGGCATTGCCGCGTTTGCAGTCTTACGACGGCGCTGGCCATTTTGTTACGTTGCTGGCAATGAATTCAAGCATACGTTCTCATTGATGCATTTGCTTGCAAACACGCAAAATCATCTAAACAAAATCGAGGACCACTTCAGCGACAGTCCCCCTCGATATCTGACCCAAAGTGGACCCAATCGGTTGCACATTCCCTAAGACAATTACGTATTCTTTTTGGGGATCAGCATGAATTGGGTCTATCTCGGCATTGCAATTTTCACAGAGGTAATAGCCACTTCTTCGCTAAAAGCCTCGGAATCTTTTACGCGGCTAGTGCCATCGGTGCTTGTAGTCTGTGGCTACTCCATTTCATTCTATTTACTGTCACTGACCTTGCGTTCCATCCCGGTCGGGATTGTCTATGCTGTCTGGTCAGGTGTCGGGTTGGTGTTGATCACGCTGGCGGCTTGGTACCTTTACGGGCAAAAGCTGGATATGCCCGCTATTTTTGGCATAGCCCTCATCGCGGTCGGTACGATCGTTCTGAATGTATTTTCTAAGTCCACAGTGCACTGAAGGTGAGTTTGCATTTTGTTGTGCCGACACGGGCCATTGGCTTTAACGGGGGTCAACATTTGGCATAGCCTTACAAAAACGGTAGCTAAATTTAGCTCTTGGCTTGCTCGTTTGCTCTCTGACCGAGGGTCACCATCGAACGACTGCAATAGATAAATTTGAACTTCGGCTTCCAGCCCAATGCCAAAATTCAGCATCGCCGCGATGGCCGACATTCCGCAGAATTCCCCAAATGGGTGCTTCACATTAGGGAAATTGATTGTCAAAATCACCGCGATTGCTGCAGCTCTATATCCATTGCCAGATTTCCATAATTTTTCACGTACATGGAACAACACACCCATCTTGATGCTGAAGACACGTTTTTATGGGCTGCCGAAACGACACTTGTCACACAAACCATGGCGGCTAAAGT
>CAIOAQ010000127.1 GCA_903856025.1 uncultured beta proteobacterium | reverse complement strand
CACCCATGCGCAGATAGTCAGGTCCCCAGCTCTTCTCCACTGGTGTGACACGCAGAATATGCCGGTCTTGTGAACCCAGCAGCGCATAGTCCACATTCTCGTAATAACCATCGCCATAGGCCCTGAGCAAGCCCTTGTCGAGCGCATCAACATCCAGGGTGCCGTCTGCCCTCAGGCCAAGATGGCGCGCGACCACTGCGGGGTTGACCAGCCGCAGTGGCGCGATTTGAATTTCATCCACGTGAGGTGGTTGCAGATGTGACCGGTCCATGGTCTTTTGCCATTCAGCATATGCCTGCGGACTAAGTGCAAATTGGCTCAATTGCGCCTGCATGGCTTGTGCGGCCAGTCGACCTTGGTCAGCTGCTGCACCACTTCGCTGAAAGTCCCCAGCACTGATGTCTTTCAGATCGGGTTTGATATAGATATCACCTTGCTTCAAATAAGTCAGTGACTGGCTGACATTTTGCTCAGTCAGAATATTGACCATTTGAGCGGACACCGACAGCAGTGAGGTGATGTCTTGCGACTTGAGCAAAGGCGAGCCGACATTGACTGCAATCACGACATCAGCATGGCAGCGCTCCCGTGCCTCACGAATCGGCACGTTATCGACCAAGCCACCGTCAACCAGTTTGTGCCCCTGGTGTATCACCGGAGCCATCAGGCCAGGCACCGACATGCTGGCTCGCATGGCCTGTGTCAAGCTGCCGTCCCTGAACACCACGCGCTCACCCGTGCCAATGTCTGTGGAGATGAGCGACAGCGGCAAAGGCAATTGTTCAATGGAAGGCTCGCTCAAGTCTGCCCGAACCAACCGATTGATGAACAACTTGATTTTTTGCCCAAACACGACCCCGGTTTGATATTGCGCACCGTTTCTGCTGATGCCGGTTTCCAGACTGGGCAAAAAACGCCTAGCCAATTCCTTGCTGCGGTAGTTGAGTTCCGAATACTCTGGATTGTCCTGAAACATATCCACCCAATCCGCTCGCGCCATTTCGCTGCGCATTTCCGATGGTCTCAGACCCACCGCATACGCACCCGCCACCAGCGCACCCATGCTGGTACCCGCGATGCAATCCACTGGCACACGCAAATTTTCCAGAACTTCCAACACACCAATGTGCGCAGCACCACGCGCGCCTCCACCACCCAGCGCCAGTCCGATCCGTGGTCGCTGATCCGATGCGTCGGCCAAGGTGACGCACAATAGGAGAATAACCATCATGCCTGGTCGCACCACAGACAAGCGAACCCGGCACGACCTCAAAACGGATTGCCAATACTGTGGAAAACACTCAACACATAAAGAGGTCATTTGTGCACTGGGTCTAATAGGCTTGATGCCGTCGATCAGTGATCGAGGGTGGTACGTCTGAGCATAGCAAACCTGGCGGCTCAACAAAGCCAGATATCGGTATATTCCAATGACAACCAACAATCCCATCTTCTGCAAATAAGCTGACAAGGAGTTCCCGTCTATAATTGCCCGTTTTACGCGTCAAGTACGGCCAGCTTTGAATTGCACCATGGGTTGTGCAAGGGCTGACGCGGCTAACGCAACTGATGGAGAAATCATGAAAGAAGGCATTCACCCCAATTACCGCGAAATTTGCTTCCTGGATTCGTCCAATGGCTTCAAATTCGTGACCCGCTCCTGCGTCAACGCCAAGGAAATGATCAAGATGGAAGATGGCCGCGAATTGCCGCTGTTCAAACTTGATACCTCCAGCGAATCGCACCCGTTCTACACTGGCACACAAAAATCCGTGGACAACATGGGCGGCCGTGTCGAACGCTTCCGCAACCGTTTCGGTAAAACTGCTGCCAAGTAAGCCACTTCAAGCGCATTGCCAAAGGCAGCCGGTTTATACCGTGCTGCCTTTTTCTTTTTTCTGAAGCGCGTAAACGTCCAAATTGTGAATCAACCCACCCCCGCCATCGTTCCCCAGAATGCTGTCAAACGCTTGCCGCGTATGGCATTGCTGCTGTTCTGCTTGGCCTACGTGCTGCCTGGTTTTATAGGGCGTGTGCCATGGAAATCAGACGACATCACCTCGTTTGGCTACATGGCTGAGTTGGCGCGGGGCACCTCAAACTGGTGGAATCCGACTTTGGGAGGACTTCCACCCGAAGTCGATGCCCTGTTGCCCTATTGGCTCGGAGCCTGGAGCATTCAACTCCGTCCCACCTGGATTCCTGCGGATCTGGCAGCGCGCCTGCCCTACATGGCCTTGTTGGTGTTGGCCATGGTTGCCATCTGGTATGGCATCTACTACCTGGCTCGCAGCCCATTGGCACAACCTGTCGCTTTTGCATTTGGTGGGGAGGCGCACACCACGGATTACGCTCGGGCTATTGCCGACGGTGGCCTGCTGGCGTTCATCGCCAGTCTCGGATTGGCCCAGCTAGGGCATGAAACCACCCCGGCCTTGATACAACTCTTTTGTGTCGCCTTGCTGTTTTATGCCAACGCAGCTTTACCTTACCGATTTTGGACCCCCTGCCTGGGAGCAGGTACAGGCTTGATCGGTCTGAGTCTCTCAGGTGCGCCTACGCTGGCATTAGCATGTGGGCTAGGTGGTGCAATGCTCTATTTGCAGGCACCCGCATCTGATGACACAGATGAGGCTCAGAAAAAATGGCGCGCAGGTGGGCTGGTAATTTTGACGTTGCTGGCGGCTGCCGTGTCGACCTATCTGAACCTATGGCATTGGCGCATTGATTTGCCGCAGGCCAACTTTGCAGAGTGGCAAAGCCTTGGGCGGCTATTTTTGTGGTTTACCTGGCCCGCGGGGCCTTTGGCACTTTGGACGCTGTGGCATTGGCGTCGTCAAATTTTCAGCGCGCGCTTCAAAGGGTTGCACCTTTGGTTACCCATCTGGTTTGTACTGGTGGCCAGTGCGGCCACGCTGACCACCCATGCAGCCGACCGGTCCCTGCTGTTGGCGCTTCCTGCAATGGCGGCGCTGGCCGCATTTGCGCTGCCTACCCTGGGACGAAGCGTGAGCGCACTGATTGACTGGTTTACGCTGATTTTCTTTACGGGCTGCGCGTTGGTGATTTGGGTGGTCTGGATTTCCATGCAAACCGGTATTCCGGCTCAACCAGCAGCCAACGTGGCGCGACTGGCACCCGGGTTTGTTCACAGCTTCTCAATTACTTCATTTTTGATAGCTATTAGCGCAAGCATTTCGTGGGCTTGGCTGGTTAAATGGCGTGTAGGTCGACACCAGGCTGCAATCTGGAAAAGCCTGGTGCTACCAGCCGGTGGTGCCGCATTGAGCT
>CAIOAQ010000126.1 GCA_903856025.1 uncultured beta proteobacterium | reverse complement strand
TAGCCCAATCTAGTTTCTCGGTCCGCCCACCCTTCCGGCGACCTTCTTCATCGGGACGGCTGGCGATAAACTGGGGAACCCTGGCTACTTAAGCCCGTAGGTGCTGTCGTGGTCAGGTGCCACGGTCAAAAACCGCATGAAATCCCCGTCGCGATACGCAGTACAACGGCGGGACTGGGTGATTCGCAATGAGTAGATGGCATCCACACCCGGCGGTGGTTTCACACTGACGATTTTTTCCCACTTCAAACCGTTGTCACGGTAAAGCTGAGCCCATCTCAGTTGCCGGATTTTTCTCAGGGTATCAATGGCCGCATTGCGTTCCGGCTTTTGCAGACCAAACAGGTGTTCCTGAAAAACCGGATTGTTCAAGTCAAGGCGAACCGGGTTGTCGTTCGAGCCCATCCAACTTACTCGCTCTGGGCCGCTTAAGCCAGAAGTGTGTCGGTTTGCGAGTCAGAGGCAGGATGTTGCGTTGACCACGCCACCGCCCGTGCCAAGTCAGAAGCCGCCTGTGCTTCATGCAGCCAGCGTTCGTTGTCTGGAATGACGGTTGCCGTGCGAATTAGCCAAACGCCTGTTTCCTGTTCCTCAACCAAGACTTGACGACCCGCAAATTGTTTGCCGAGCGAAATCTGTCCATTGGCACCAATGACTTTGACTGTTGGGGGCGACGCGATGGCTTGCATGGTATTCTCCTTTGTGCGTTACCAAATTAGTGCCGCACGAACAGATTGTATTTCACCCCGCCAATCTGTCAAGGTGTGCCACGCCATCTCGCGTCAAGGGCAATTAACGGATTTGGGGTGATTCGCAGCCATTTGGACCATCCATTCATCGGAGTTTTGTCGCCGCCGCTGCGGCCCGCACTTTCCGGTGATCCAGCAGGCTGCTGAGTTGCGTAAACGGCTCGCGTTTCTGCCACGGCTTAGGACCCCGCTTGCCCCGGACCTCAGTTCCCTTGGTCATCGGCCGACCGGCATCCGTGTACGGCGAATGCATCAGGGTCAGCCGCTCTTTCGCTCTGGTCGCCGCCACGTACATCAAATTTAGCTCCTCCTTGCGGGCCAGTTCGCTGCGCGCCCGCCAGTGTGGAAGAACGCCTTCAGTCGCGCCAACGACAAACACATGGTCCCATTCGCGGCCCTTGGCACCATGGATCGTTCGGGTCTCAACATGACCTTCCGCCGAGTACGCGCGGATTCGCGCCAGCATGTCTCGCGCCGTGCTGCAGGTGCTGTCACTGCACATGGGTTCCCAAGCATTTATTCCGAAGCAGACGGCGGTGTCCGCCTTGGAACCGCCACGCCTACGAATCCCCGCCAGCTTCAGATAAGCGATGGCGCACGCCTGATACCGGCCACTCATTGAACAGACCATGGACGACGCCCGGCGCAACTCTCGCACCGCATGCCCGACCGCCGTGTCCGGTGGAGTCAGTCCAAGTTTTTTTGCCAACGCCTTCACTTCCTTCCGGTCAGGCTTGCTGGCGGCCTGTTCATGCTGCTCGCAAAACCGCACCGTCTTGAGTACCCGCCGAATGTGGACGTACTCCTTGCGCTGACCCAAGTGCCTGACGCTGATGCCGTGCCGGTGCAGCTTCATTTGAACGGCAGTGAGGATGGCCCGGATGCGGCAAAGTACCGCGATCTGGGTCGGTAGGACGCCTTTGGCAATCAACTTCTTGATGCGGGACGCAAGCTCGCTGATCTGGTCATCGAATTCTTGGCTGATGACGATCTCGGGCTCTGGACCAGCTCTGAGGGTACCAATCGGCTGGTGAGCGCCACCGCCGCCAGCGCCTCGCTCGTTCTTGCTGTTGGCGTCAAAGAGTGCCGATGCAAAATTAGCGGTCCCGCTGTGGAGCCGTCTGGACCCGGTCAGGGGCATCTGCTTCACACCATTAAGCACCGACGACAGCGGCGTGTAGCCACCACCGGCAAACCCGAAGATGGCTTGCTTCGGATCACCTGCCACCATGACCGACGGAATGATGGCGGCCAGTGCGGCAATGAACTGAACTTGCTGCGGGCTGCTGTCCTGGTACTCGTCGACCAAGAGGTGGTCAAATTTCGTCGCCATAGAGGACTTCGCACTGTTCGCCAGGATCGGCAAGGCGTCTCGCACCATGTCGCCAAAGTCAATGACGCCATCCTTTTTCTTCTGAGCCTTGAACGTGCGGCGGACCTCGCGCACCAGTTCATAGTGCCCCCGGAACTGAGATACCGACTGCGCCGGTTTGGCGTCCGAACTGCCTGACAACATCTGTTTGAGCGGGGTCTGGGATGCGCGACAAAACGCAAACAGATTCAGCAGCACATGCAGGTCGGTTGACGAATCCGAAAGGTCTCTCAACCAAGCACGCTGCTCGACCAGTTGGTTGATGGCAGCGGAATTGGGCCTCTTGCGCTGCCGCAATTTCTTGAGTTCCTTGGTGCGGCCGTGACGCAGTTCCGAAACCGCGTGGCGAAGCAAACTAAGGGCCTTGCCATCGGTCAGGACATCCAACGGTCCAGGCGCTTTGGACAAACCGCTAGCCTTGCCGGAGCTGGGGGCGGAGCTGCGCTGGGCATCCTTTACCAGCTTGAGCGCAAAAGCGTGGCCAGTGCTGACGGTGGCGTCTTGCAGCCCGATCTTGGCCAGGGCCTTCTTCACCACGCCAACACTGTCGTTGCTAAAGCTGAGGACGAGGACGCGTCTGGCGTCAGGCTTGGAAACTTGCCCAGAAGCAAGGACGGCGAGATGAAGCGCCCGCTGAGCAAGTGTGAAAGTTTTACCGCTACCGGGGACCGCGATGACCTCAACATACGGCTTCTGCGTCTTCACGATCCGCCGCTGCTCGGGCGACAGTGTGATGCCCGGTGGAAGAGATGGAGGTGATTGCGCAGGCAACTTGCGGGTGGGCATTTTCACAGGCGAAATATTCATCCTATGATACGGTCAGCAACATCGCCGCCGAGAACTTTTTGCAGGGCACATTTCAGGTGACTTTTGCAGAAATGGATCGTGAAAATAGGTGCCTGCAAACACGACATTTTGAAGACAATCACCTGTGTATAGAGGTTGCGCCGAAGTTGCGCATTTTCACACTTCGAAATGCTGCTGTTTTCGCAAAACTAAACGACCTGTCTAGTGTTTCATCGCGTTAAGTGGCGTTGTCAATCTGGTGGGTGCCGGTACTAATATGTAATCTATATCAGACAGCGACGACGAGGTTTTCCAAATATTATTTCTTCAGGAAATTGGGCCAACTTTCGCCAGAATTGTTTGCCCTCATCAACACAGGCGTTGTGCATGGCGAAATGGCCTGCAACGGTATGTTTTTGCATCCACCTATCGGCGTTCTTGCGGAACCCATAATCTGTCGTAATTTGACGTGGGCTGGCGACCATTTTCCCAAGCGCAGTCTTGTTGGGCATCTTATATATTTCGACGGCTTTGCGCCAGTAGGCGACGTGATCAAACTGAGTGAGATCGGCAAGCGAATACAAGCCGAGCTGCTGCACCGCAGCAATGCCGTACACCCTCATCTCCATGTGTGAACATGGGTGGCCCGCGTACTGGCTGCGGAGCTTGCTATTTTTGTCCGAATATTCGACCGGGACGCGAGAAGTTTTTCCATTCGCCTCTCCCATGGTGCGCGGCGCGTAGTAGTAGATTTCGTACTCTTCGGGCTTCGTCATCAGCGTGCGAACGCTTTTGAAACGGACACTAACATGCCGCCATTGGCCCATACTGGCGGCTTGCTTGGGGTTCTTACAGATGATGTCCCACCCCGGTTCAACGTAATTTGGCGTCGCTCTGACGGACGAATTCAAACACCGTTCGAGCGCCAGGAATGCTTCCTTGGTCGGCTGCAATATCTCAAGTTTCGCCTTCCGAAGGCTGTTTTGCTTCATCGGCTTGGCCGTCAGCGTGAAGCTGTGGCAGTGCGGTCCGAGGGCCTCATCCAGTCCCTTGATGTCAGCTTGCGACACCCAGATGGTTACGCGGTCGAATCCGAATACGTGCGGCAGAGTGCCTACGATTTTGTGCATGGTCTAGATCTCGCCAAAATATTTAAGGTTCCCGCTTTAGCGGCGGTGACCAAAATTAGCGGTCGGCCATGTTGGGTCACGTCTTCAAGTTTTGGTGCCACCCGCCGCCAATCGATCTACGAGCTTTTTTATCTCAGCGGTTGGCCAGCCAACTCTGCGCTTGCCGCCAAGTCTTACCGACGCTGGGTAGAGATTTTTCAGTATGCCCGCGTAGAACCCAGATTTTGAGATTGACATCAGCGCCAGCACTTGGTCGATGTTGAGGAATCCAGGCTGATCAAGGTTGATTGTTCGGACATCCACCTGGTCAGCCCTCTTGCGAGTGCGTCGTGTAGCAGGTTTTGAGGTTGCTAACGACGCGTTTGCTTTCTCCCCTGGCGGTGAATCCGAAACTGCTGGGCTGACCAGCG
>CAIOAQ010000125.1 GCA_903856025.1 uncultured beta proteobacterium | reverse complement strand
TGGACGAACAACTGCGAAAGATCAGCGGCAAAGCCAGTGGCGGGTTGATCGTTCGGCTCGCGGTTGCCAGCGATGCCGTGGTGGCTTTGGCTTGTGCGCTGAAGGTACGGGCCGTTTTTGCCGCTCGGGATTACGAGCCCCAGGCTATGGCGCGTGATGCACAGGTGCAGCAAGCCCTGGCGACCTTCGGCTGTGCATGGGTCACCTGCAAAGACCATGTGATTTTTGAGGGGCGTGAGGTATTGACACAAAGCGGTACGCCCTACGGTGTATTCACCCCTTACAAAAACAACTGGCTTGCACGGTTGACCTCCGAGGACGTACGGGACCATCAGACCCTGCCACTGGCACAGCGCCTGTGCGAACGCCCTGCAGCCGACCAACGGCCGGTTCCTGGTTTGAGTGAGTTGGGGTTCGACCCAGCCCCTCTGGCGAGTCTGAAAATTCCGGCTGGCGAATCCGGCGGCCAGGCCTTGCTGGAGGCTTTTTTTGAACGCATGGACAACTACCATGCCACGCGCGATTTTCCGGCGGTCAAAGGGCCGAGCTATCTGGGTTTTCACCTGCGCTTTGGCACCGTGTCGATACGACGCCTGGTGGCGTTGGCGTTGCAGCGACAAGCCGCAGGCAGCGACGGGGCGACGGTGTGGTTGAGCGAGTTGGTCTGGCGCGATTTTTACTTTTCCATCCTGTTCAACTTTCCGCAGGTGGCCACCCAGGCGTTCAAACCGGAATATGACGCGATCGAGTGGGAAAGCGGCCCGAACGCCCAGGCGCTGTTTCAGGCCTGGTGCGACGGCCAGACGGGTTACCCCCTGGTGGATGCAGCCATGGCCCAACTCAACCAGACCGGCTACATGCACAATCGCCTGCGCATGGTGGCTGGCAGCTTTTTGGTGAAGGATTTGGGGCTGGACTGGCGTTGGGGCGAGCGCTACTTTGCGGGCAAACTCAACGACTTTGACCTGTCAGCCAACAATGGCGGCTGGCAATGGGTGGCCTCTAGCGGGTGTGACGCACAGCCTTACTTCCGCATTTTTAACCCAGTGAAGCAAAGCGAAAGGTTTGACCCGCTGGGCAAATTCATCCGTCGTTACCTGCCACAGCTTGCCCGACTGTCAGACCAAGCCATCCACGCGCCGTGGCTTCTCAAACCCGCGCAATTGGAGGCAGCGGGCATCACCTTGGGGGCGGATTACCCGAATCCGTTGGTGCGGCATGAAGTGGCGCGGGTCAAAACGTTGGCCCGCTATGCAGTGGTGAAAAACCCGTCAAAATTCAGGCATTGAAACTGCAAACGCTACTCATATTGCAGCAACTTGCGCTTTATTTACGTGGGCTAGAGCCACATTTTGCATTAAACTTCTTGCAAGGCATCGGCTTCGCAGTACTGCCGCACCAGCGCGATCAACTCGTCTTCTGGATAAGGCTTGCCAAGGTAATGGTCGACCTTGAGTTCACGTGCATAGTCACGGTGTTTTTCAGCAATGCGCGAGGTGATCATGATGATCGGCATGTCACTCAGACGGGCATCACCACGGATGTTGCGAACCAGGTCAAACCCGTCCATGCGGGGCATTTCAATGTCTGTCAGGACCACCGAGGGCTTCTCGCCCTGCAGCATTTCGAGCGCCTGCAAGCCATCGGCCGCTACGGCCACACGGAAACCTTCGCGTTTGAGCAGGCGCTGCGTGACGCGACGCACCGTGATGGAATCGTCCACCACCAACACCAGCGGTATGTGCGGTGCAATGGCAATGGCCGATGTCGCCCCCAAACCCGTTTGGTCAACTGATTCGTTGGCTTGCAGACTGAAGGCACGCGCTTGGTCGCCGTGGGTCACCGCAAGCGCCACCGGGTTGTAAATCAACACCACCGCACCAGAGGCCAGCACCGACATGCCGGTCAGGCCAGGCAGTTTGGAGAGCTGAGGCCCCAGATTCTTCACCACGACTTCCTGGTTGCCCAACACCTCGTCGACGTGCATGGCCACACGTTGGCCCGCACTGCGGAAAATCGCAACAGAAGCGTTCTTGACAGGTGTTTCAGCGCTGGATTTTGAGGCCTGCAACAGAGCACCCGCCCAATAAAACGGGATGCGCTCGCCATTAAAGTTGAAATCCCCAGTGGCATAGGCTTCGTTCAGCTCTGCAATGGGTACACGGCGCACCATTTCCACCAATCCGGAGGGTACGCCCGTCACGGCTTCACCCAAACGCAACAAAACCACATGGGTCACGGCAGTGGTCAGGGGCAAAACCAATCTGAATTGTGTGCCAAGTCCCGCCTGGGTGCTGAGCTCAATACGCCCCCCCAAGGCGTTGATCTCGTTACGCACCACGTCCATACCAATACCGCGACCGGCAAGTTCACTGACCTGCGTGGCAGTTGACAAACCGGAGGTAAAGATCAGGTTGGCCACCTGGTCATCGGTCAATATGTCGTCTTTGGAGACCAAACCTTGCGCCTGCGCCTTGTCGCGTATCCGCGCCAAATCCAGTCCAGCACCATCATCACGGAAGGTCAATGCAACGTCGTTGCCCTGTTGAGCCAATTCGATACTGATGGTGCCCAGAGGCTGTTTCTCATGCTGCTGTCGCACTTCAGGGGTTTCAATACCGTGTCCAACGGCGTTGCGCAGCAGATGCTCGAACGCCGGGGCGACACGTTCAAGCACGCCTCGGTCCATTTCTTGCGCACCGCCCACGATGTCGAGTTTGACCTGTTTATTGACATCTTTCGATGCCTGGCGCACCACACCGTAGAGTCGCTCAGAAATGCTGTCAAACTCCACCATGCGGGTGCGCAAAAGGTCACGCTGCAATTCACGGGCTTGGCGAGCCTGAGCGATCAGGTCGTCTTCCACGCCTTCAACTGTTTGCTGCAGGTTGCGCTGCAAGGTGGCCACATCGTGCACCGACTCAGCCATCATGCGGGTGAGTTCCTGCACCCGTGTAAATCGGTCAAATTCCAGCGGATCAAAGCCTTGCACCGAGTCCTTGGTCTGTGCCAAGCGGGACTGCATCTGCGATTCAGACTGCAACTCAATGTCGCGCAACTGATGGCGCAGGCGGTCCAGATTGCTGGTAAGTTCGTTGAGAGAGCCTCGCAATTGGCCCAAGCGCGCTTCCAGACGTGAGCGGGTCATCATGACCTCACCAGCCTGGTTGACCATGCGGTCAAGTACCTGGGAGCGAATGCGCACTGTCTGACCGGAAGAGCGACGAATGGGTGACGCTGGCATCGACGTTGTTGCTGCAGCAGGCACGCCACCCTTGGTGGCCGACAATTCGTCAGCTTTGGCCGCTCCTGTGGTAACAACTTCCGAGGATTCTGTTGTTTCTGGCAACGCAAGCGCTTGTTCAGGCATGGCGCGCAAGGCTTCAAACACACCAGAGAGTTTGTCCAGACTTGCCAACAAGGGGCCAAGCTCTGCAGCCGTCGCGGTCTGGGGGTCCACGTGCTCAACCTCAGACTCCAGCCGATGCGACATTTCACCCAGGCG
Source organism: uncultured beta proteobacterium (assembly GCA_903856025.1). Classification (GTDB taxonomy): domain Bacteria; phylum Pseudomonadota; class Gammaproteobacteria; order Burkholderiales; family Burkholderiaceae_C; genus Rhodoferax. The sequence continues at coordinate 19,347 of CAIOAQ010000125.1, read as the reverse complement.
CATCGCACCCGCCAACCGGGCACTGCCCTTGAGGGTATGCAACAAACGCAGCGCCTCTTGGCGTGCACTCAGGTTGTCTGGGCGTGCGCTCCACTGGCGCAAGGCAGCACTCAATTGAGGTAACAGGTCAAGCGCTTCTTCTTCAAAAATTGGGAACAAGTCCACATCAAGCACATCTTGCGCTTCGATGTCATCATCATTCATTGCCGCCGATATCGAGGTATCTGGTGCTAGCGAGATATCCAGAACCGCCACGTCCAACGGCACTTGCGCTGAGACTGCAGCAGTTGGCGCTTTGGCCGGATCTTCAGACCCAAACAACGACTGGAACTCATTTTCAGAAACTACATAATCCTCAGCCCAATCGGTGTCTGGCCCGGCATTTTCTGGCGATTCTGTTGAAAAATCAGTTTCAAGCAAGACCTGCAAAGCCGTCAGGTGGTCTGGGTCAGGCTGCTTGAGGAAACCTGCTGCAAACTGATGCAGCAACCGGCGAATATCCTCGGCTACTGCAACAAAAAGCGTTGCATGTTCGGCCCGACTGACGCCGGCCAGCTGAACGTGGGCCAGTGCGTGCTCTAGCGCTCGAGACAACTCTGACAGCGCCATGAAACCCACCGTCGCCGAACTCCCCGCCAACGAATGGGCAAGTGAAGTCGCATGCTCTGGAACGGGCCGATCCAACTCCAGCGACCATTCAGCCAATTCTGTCTGCAACCTGCGAGACCATTCGTCGGCCTCATTCAAGTAAACGTTGTACAACGGAATGCTGATGCGCAGCGACCCGATCACCTTGTCCTGATCGTCGGCATCTGTTTCCTCGACCACGTCACTTTCGACACATTCAACAGGCTGAGCTGGTTGATCAAGCTCGACTACTTCATGGGCTTCAGGCTCGACCACAGGTTCTGCCCCAAAGTCTGCCATGAAATCCGTAGACAGAAGCGATTCGTCATCGTGCTCGGGCGCCCCATCAAGCTCGGCGCTCGTTGCCTTGGCGGCCTCTGTATCTTGTGGCAGCAGCTGCGTTTCATCAAAGTCGTGAAAATGCGTAGGCTCGAAATCCGCTTGGCGACCCGCTTCCTGTACTTGAAACTCAGGCTCGTGCGTCACTTCGGGTTCAAGCTGCGACTCAGTCGGGGGTTCATCGATCTGGACAATAGCCTCGGTGATTTGCTGAACTTCATGATCGTTGGGTGCGGCGAAATCAACTTCATCTGGAACCCCGATTTGTGCATCGTCTTCGGCTTGTTGGACATCGATCTTCGGCACTGACACAGATTGCGGCAACAACTGGGAGGCTGTATTTTCAAGACGCAACAAATCCGCTGCTTTGCGAAAGGGCTGCGCACTCCAGTGCGCGTCTTGAGCCGACGCAATGTCATCCACCCACAGCTCGAACGCATCCAGTGCCTGACCCGAGAGCTTGGTCAATTCGGCGGTGGCGGGCTCGCGTTTTGGCAACCAAGCGTTGATCAATTGCTCCATGGCCCATGCCGCTTCACCAAACTCATTCAGACCCACCATCCGCGAACTGCCTTTGAGCGTATGGAACGCTCTACGCAAACCTGACTGTTGATCCAGGGCCGCTGGGTCGTCCTGCAACAAGCCAAGCACCTCTTTGGCTTCGGAGAACACGCCACGTGCCTCCTCCAGAAAAATATCTCGAAGCTCGGCCCCATCGTCATCATCACTTTCAGGCGTGACTTGAATCGGAAGCGGTTCTGGTTTTGGCACAGACACCGACGGACTAATCGGTTGCGGCACCACGACAGGTTGAGATTTTTGCGTTATGGACGGCTCTTTACGAACCGAGTCAGCAATCACCTGGGGTGGTAGGTCACCGACCCGACGGCACGGTTGTGAAGCTACTTTTGGTGCGGGCTTGCTACGCCCCATCAACGATCGGAATTCGCCCAGACCATCGTCATAAACAAACAATTTCTTAGCCAACTCACGTTGGTAGCTGAGCATATCGATCAGGAAACCCATGACCCCCAGACTGTTGCCCAACTTTTCAAAAAGCCCTGACTCGTCAAGGTCGGTTTTGGCGTCACTCAGTAAACACTGCTCAACCTGGTCACGCATGCGTAACGCCGCCAGCGCTGCCTGTTCAAGGCCCAAGACAGAAAACACACCGCGCATGGATGCGAGCTTTCCGGGTACTTCATGCAGAGGTTGCTTGTCGTCCGGCAAGCGGAAGAAGGCATCCAAAGACCCTTCTATGTCATTGAGCGTGGTGCGCAATTCATCGACCACACTCCCCATGATCTGACGATCGCTGACACGACGGTACAAGTCCTCCATCCAACTCTCGAGCGGTTCAGATGCACCAAGATCAATCACATGGTTGAGTCGCTTGGCCAGGCTCAGGCTGCGCTCGGCCATTTCCTCGTTGGTTGGATCCAGGTCGTCATAGGCTGCTTCAAGATACAACACAGCGGTAGCCACTTCCATGGCCAAGGCCGGAGCTGGAGGTTTGCCGGATTTCGTCACCACGTCCATCGCACGGGTCAGTGCCGATGCGAGGGCAGAGCCACCAGGGTGAAGTTTCAAAATGGACTCGGCGACCAGATTGAATTGATCTGAAGATGCCTTGATGCGATGCACGTCGCCGCCCGACAGTGCGGACCAGGTCTCGGTTGCAGCGGCAATCCTTTTGCGCGCCTGCACCAAAACCAAAGGATCGAACAACCCAAATTGCGGTTTGAGATAGTCAACGGGCAGACTTTGCGTCAAGCCATAAGCCCGACGCACAGCCCTCAGTGCTTGAGCGGGCTGAGTGTCAGCGGGCACCGCTTGCGCACAAAAGAAGAGCAAATCCTGCACCAAACGATCCGACACGTCTAAATCACCACGGGCCAAACTGCGGTATTGAGAAAGAACTTGTGAAGCAGCCCTTTTGGAATACACATCCGCAGGACACAAACCCAAAGCCATCGACTCAAAATAGGCCGATGACAACATCCAGAACACACGTGGATGCAGTGCAGACTGCGCCGCAGCAAAACCCCAACCCATGTCCGCCATCGCTTGGGAGCATGCCTTGTCAGCGGACTTGATCACACTCAGCACATAACCATCCACGCGCGAGCGCATCGCACTGTCATACGCCATAGGGATCACCGATGCGTGCACTGGCACATCCACCCAACGCCATTCATGAGTCCATAAATCCGCAGGGTGAACACGCTCCTCACCCAGCAAGACAAGCACATCCCGGTACTGAGGAAAAAGGGCCACCGACGACGATACCCGCCCTTTGAGCAACCCATCAAGGTAATCCAACAGCGCAAAGCTGGCGTGCTCCACCTTGGATGCCGCTTGGTCACTGCAAAACTCAGGGCGCTGAACGAATTTTTGCGTCAGAGCCTCCATCCCGCGAAGCATCCGCGCAGGAACCTCCAACCCCACCATCTCCAGGGCACCCACAGCCTGGTGCAATTGCTGACGTGCAATGCGCAACTGACTTGCATCCAAGGCCGCAAGGTCTGACCCACGTGCCAACTCGGCATCGCGAACAAACCGTTTCAGGGCCTTGATCGCACCATCAAGGGACTTGCGCAGTTCGTCAAGCACCCAGGCCAACGGGCCCAGATCTGGCTCAACGGCTGCATTTTCTCCAGGCTTGGTGGGTTCAGAATGCATGGGTCAAACAGTAATAATTAAGATGAAAGATCACCCGATCAGGCAATGCGGAACCGCGCCACAGACTGCCGGAGTTCTTCAGCCATTTTGGACAACTCACGCACCTGAGCTGCCGTGTTACGAGTACCTTCACCAGTCTGCTCTGTCACCGCAAAAATATGCTGAATGTTTTCCGCCACATCATTGGCGAGGTCAGCCTCGTGGGAGGCAGACTCGGAAATTTGCTCAATAAGATCCGCCAAACGACGTGACACTTGATCAATTTCTGTCAGTGCAGCACCCGCGTTGTCGGACAACTTGGCTCCTTCAACCACACCCTGCGTCGAACGTTCCATGGCGCCTACCGCGTCCTGGGTGTCGGTCTGAATAGCCTTCACCAAAGTACCGATTTGTCGGGCCGCATCTGCTGAACGCTCAGCCAAACGCTGCACTTCTTCGGCCACCACCGAGAAGCCGCGCCCGGCATCCCCCGCAGAAGCCGCCTGAATGGCCGCATTCAGCGCCAGCACGTTGGTTTGTTCGGTAATGTCCGAAATCAGTTCGGTGATTTCACCAATTTCCTGAGACGATTCACCCAGACGCTTGATGCGCTTGGATGTTTCCTGGATCTGATCACGAATGGAGTTCATACCACCGATGGTGTCTTGCACCGCCTGCAAACCAACTTCAGCCGCTTTCAGGGACTGACGCGCCACGTTGGCCGATTCCTGCGCCTGTTCGGACACCTGGTTAATGCGGGTGGCCATATCCAACACGGATCGACCTGCTTCGCGAATTTCACTCAATTGTTCATTGGAAGCAGCCAGCAGTTCTGTTGAGGTGATGTCCACTTCGGCGGTGGTTTGCGCCACCTTTGCCGCCGTGCTCTGTACGTTACCTACCAGAGAGCGCAACTCTTCCACCGTGTAGTTCACCGAGTCGGCAATGGCCCCGGTGATGTCCTCGGTCACTGTGGCTTCCTGGGTCAGGTCGCCCTCGGCCACCGTCTGCAGCTCGTTCATCAAACGCAAAATAGCGGCCTGATTGGCGTCATTCACACGTTTGGCTTCCTGTTCTTGCTGCTGCGCTTGATGTTGCTGCGACTCTGCAAGCTGTTGGCGCTGCCGACTGTCCAGCAGTTGCACATAAGACAAACCACCCGCGCTGAGCAAGGCCAGCACTGCGGCCAACAGCAATGCCGCCAGCGCAGCGCCGCCCAACCCGGTCTTTGCGGACACCGCCGCCTGTAACTCCTCAAGGTTCTTACGCAACTCTTCGCTGTCTGAAAGAATAGAGGCCTGCGCTTCACGTGCTGAAATCAGACCTTGCAAATTGCCCAAGATGGCCCCTGCGCCAACGCGTGTTTCCTCATACAGCTTGATCAATGCAACCAACTGCTCGCGCACCTGGGCATCTTTGGCGACCGCGAGGTGGAGATCTGCACTGCCATCAAGCATGCCGGTGGCGATTTCTTTGAACGAGTTCAAGTCCTTACCCAAAAGAAACACCGCCTCAGGGCTCACGCCCTCCATGGTCAAGAATTCATTGGATGACTTGCCAATACGTTGCGTCAACATCACCAACTGGCCAGCGGCCGCAATTTCAGCAGAGGGCGCGTTTTGCTGCAACTTGAGAGACGAAATGGTTTCAGCCACATCCAGCAAATCCGAAGACTGGCGGTTGATCAAACGCAAAGCTGTACCCACCTGAGTCAGGATCTTCTCTTGCCCCATCACCACGGCAGCGTTTATCCCTGCTCGGTCAACCAGCGGCGTCGCTTTGTCGAGCATCGGCCGATAGTTGGCACCCAACGCGCTCAGGCCCATGGTCGAGTCACCAGCGGCCAAGCCATGCACCGATTTAAGCAACACCTGTGAGCTTTGCAGCACGTCCGGAAAAGCCTTGGGATCGCCCACCAAGGCCTGAGAAACCGATTTAGCCAACCGCTGTGACTGCATCAAGGACTGACCCGTTGCATTGAGCTGCTGTGCTGACTGTTCGGACTGGTTCAACCCCACCAGTGTCACCACCGCCAAGAGCAACAGCGAACCGCCCAACATCACGGAAAGCAACCTTTGGTGCTGTGCGATGGTTTTCTTGCCCAATACCGGCAATTCCACCAGGCCCGTCTGTGTTGTGACGGCATCTGAGGATGTTTCACCTGCAAGATCGACTGCGGACGCTGCGGGCGACTGTGGCGGCGATGCCTCGAACGTTCCATACTGCGTTTGCATCGACTTCATCTCTGCTTCCGATTGCTCTGAAGAAGCCTCATCCTGTTCATCAAAACGCGAAACCAAATCTACATCTGGCGATTTCTTTTTGAACAGTTTATTTAATTGATCCACAACAGACATCACATCACCCCAGGTAAAAATTCATAGGCCCACACTGAGAAATTCAGCGTTCCGCGCCAACGTTTGCAAATTGAGTTCCTGCCAGTAGACCCCTTGCGCGTCCGTCAGACGCTGCCCGAAATAACCAGGCGAACCATCGGGCGGACCAGACACGCCCGTAAATACATCCTGGCGCCGCAAACCGATCAAGGCATCTACCACCAGCGCGCAATTGATTTCCAGCTCAGGATTAAAGGTGATCAGTCTGGCTTGCCCCCAGGCTTGCTCAGTGCGAACCGCTGGCGCTTCACTTTTAATAAAGCCAGCCAAATCGACCACGCTGTACAACCCGCCGCGTAAATTAACCACTCCCAGCAACCACGGCTGAGCATAGGGCATTGGCGTGGCACTGGCCGCCTGAAAAATTTCGCCGGATTGAGCCAGTGGCAAGAGGAAATTGCCCTGCCCGACACGAACAGCCAGCCACGACACGGAGGCACCCTCGCTCTTGGCCGCATGAAGCCTCTCGGCAAGCCGACTCTGAAGTTCCCGGAGTGCTTCCTTATTTGCCATGAAATGTGTGCATTAGCCCAAAGCTTTGATTTTGTCCATCAATTCGACGGGGTCCACCGGCTTGGTGATGTAGTCTTTGGCGCCTTGACGCAAACCCCACACACGGTCGGTTTCCAGGTTCTTGCTGGTGCAAATGATGATCGGAATATCTGCATATTCCGGCGTGCGATTGATAGACCGCGTGAGTTGAAACCCGTTCTGCCCTGGCATCACGATATCCATCAAAATCAGATCCGGTTTCTGGTCCGCCAACTGCTTGAGCGCATGTTCAGCGTCTTCTGCCGTGCGCACAGAAAAACCGTTCTTTTGTAATAAATCCGTTAAATACATGAGCTCGGTTTTCGAGTCATCCACCACCAATACATTTTTAATAGTCACTCTGTCGCTCCTAGGGCCGCCACACCAAATTCTTCAACCGCCTTGAGCAACTGATCTTTGGTAAACGGCTTGGTTAAATAATCCTGCGCACCCACCATGCGGCCACGCGCCTTGTCAAAAACACCGTCTTTGGAAGACAACATCACCACCGGCACATTGGCAAATTTTGCATTGCGTTTGATGATGGCACAGGTCTGATAGCCGTCCAGACGGGGCATCAGAATGTCGCAAAAAATCAAATCGGGATGGCAATCGCTGACCTTGGCCAACGCGTCAAAGCCATCTTCGGCCATCACCACATCGTGGTTACCCGCTTTCAGAAAAATCTCGGCGCTTCGTCTGATGGTGTTGCTGTCGTCAACCACCAAAATTTTTAAGCTTGACCCCGTTGTATTCACAAGTTGTCACCCCTGAGTTAATGACTTGCAACGCGCATGACCTGCCACGCAGATCCATGCAGCGCCTTCAAAATTGAACCAATTCAAAATCTTCTTTGCGACCCCCGCATGCCAGGCATATACCTGTCGAATGGTACCGCATTCCACACGGTGCCAACCGCCACCCCGTGTTCTGTGTCCCCCAGAGTTTCAGCGTTAATTCAGTCACAAAGCAGGACATCCCGGTCGTCGATGGCCTCACGCCTCAATGGCCTTCAAATAGAATAGCGTTATCGCATCGGAATTATCAAATCAGGATGCCTGTACCAGTGTAAACGCCTATTCTGCCCGAAGAAGGCGCTGGTTAAAGGACGTCTACCTAATCGCTTTCCCTTATCCACAGGAGCTTCATCGCCATGACACACCCCGCCGACCGCAACCAGGTTTTGTTTGATCGTGCCGCAAAGGTCATCCCAGGTGGCGTCAATTCGCCAGTGCGCGCATTTCGTGCTGTGGGCGGCACACCTCGGTTCATCACCCGCGCGCAGGGCGCCTACATCTGGGATGCCAATGACCAGAAGTACATCGACTACATCGGCTCGTGGGGCCCAATGATTCTGGGCCACGGCCATCCAGCCGTGGTGGAAGCGGTGCAAAAGGCCGTACTGGAAGGTTTCTCCTACGGTGCACCGACCGAACGCGAAGTGGAACTGGCCGAGGCCATTTTGAAACTCATGCCCAGCATGGACATGGTGCGCCTGGTCAGCTCCGGCACCGAAGCCGCCATGAGCACCATCCGGTTGGCACGCGGTGCCACAGGAAGAAGCAAACTCATCAAGTTTGAGGGCTGTTACCACGGCCACGCCGATGCACTGCTGGTCAAAGCGGGCTCGGGCCTGGCTACGTTTGGCAACCCCACCAGCTCCGGTGTGCCGCCCGAAGTGGTGCAACACACCGTGGTGCTGGAATACAACAACATTGAACAACTTGAAGCCGCTTTTGCCGCACAAGGCGACGAAATCGCCTGCCTGATGATGGAGCCGATTTGCGGCAACATGAATTTTGTGCGCGCCTCCATCCCGTTTGTGAAACGCTGCCGCGAGCTCTGCACCCAATACGGCACGCTGCTGGTGTTTGACGAAGTGATGACCGGATTCCGTGTGGCTTTGGGTGGTGCGCAAAGCGTCTATGCCAAGGCCATCCCAGGGTTCGAGCCTGACATGACGGTGATGGGCAAGGTGATTGGCGGGGGCATGCCCTTGGCGGCTTTTGGTGCCAAACGGGCCGTGATGAACTACCTGGCCCCTCTGGGCACGGTGTACCAGGCAGGCACCTTGTCCGGCAACCCAGTGGCCACCGCCTGCGGTTTGGCCACACTGGCAGAGATCAGCAAACCCGGCTTTTATGACGAACTGGGCCGCAAGACCCGCGCCCTCATCAGCGGCCTGAGCCAAGCGGCAAAAGCTGAAGGCATTGCCTTTTGTGGTGACTCTGAAGGCGGCATGATGGGCTTTTATTTGCTCGACACCCTGCCGCAAACCTACAGCCAGGTCATGAAAACCGATGGCGCCAAGTTCAACCAGCTGTTCCACGGCCTGCTTGACCGGGGTGTTTACATCGCGCCAGCTTTGTACGAGGCAGGGTTCGTGAGCAATGCCCACACCGATGCCGACATTGCTGCCTCCGTGGCAGCTGCACGTGAGGTATTTAAACTGCTCTCAAAATAAGAGCGATTTGTGCTTATGTCATAGGGGCTAGAGCCTTGTTTGTTTTACAAAAAATCTACTCAAGTTCGGCTGCGCCGCCTGGCGCAACTTAGTGCGAGATTTTCGTTTTTTCCAAAATCACCAGTGCTATGCCACCGAGTATGGCCAGCGATGCCAATATCAAACGCAGGGTTACGGATTCCCCGAGAAACAGGATGCCGCCCAAAGCCGCAATGACGGGAACACTTAGTTGCACTGTTGCGGCGTTGGTTGCCTTCAAGGCTGGCAATGCCGTGTACCAAATGGCATACCCTAGTCCGGACGCCAGAGCGCCTGACAAAACTGCATACCCTAAACCTGCGCTGTCCAGGGAAACACGGTCAACCATCAGTAGACTCATGGCTACCGCAATGGGGACTGCGCGCAGAAAATTTCCGGCCGTTACTTTGATTGGATCACCCGTACCCTTCCCGCGCAAAGAATAGATACCCCATGCAATACCCGCACCCAACATCAGAACTGAGCCCAGGAGCGGCGGCGCGGAAATGCCCGGCAACAACAGCGCAACAAGTCCACCGAGTGCGATCACAAGTCCCACTATCTGTAGCCTTCGCAGGCGCTCACCCTTACAAATGGCATGGCCTATCATCGTTGACTGGACAGCACCAAAGAGCAGCAATGCACCCGTTGCTGCGGGCAAGCTCACATACGCGAAAGAAAATCCAGCCGCGTACGCAAACAACGCGAATGCCGATCGCCAGTTGCCGCTACCGTCCAGTGTGCCCCGGGCTATCCGTGCTACCAATAACAGCATTGCAGCGCCCGAAATTAGCCTGATCGAGGTGAAGCTGGCGGCATCGATGCCCGTATGCTTGAGAGCAACACGACACAGGAGAGAATTGCTCGCAAATGCAAGCATGGCAAGCGATGTCAATGCAACTATGCGTACAAAAGACATAGGATCCTTCGGGTATTGCATGTGCACGATCCCGCCATTAGTGCGCTGCAGATTTGTTACAAATGCTTATTCTTGCAAACTCGGCGTTAAGACGGACAGGCGCCAATCGTACCGCCTCGTCTAATGAATATCCTCGATCTGGGAAGCAATTTAGCCTGCGCTGAAACTGCGTTTTCTGGGCCTTTAACAGTAGGAGGCCACCGCCACAACCCCTCTCCGGCCACCCGCAAACGCTGCCAACCCGCACTGCGGGTCAGCCCCTTGTCTTCAAACCGCCAGTCTCAATGCCTGAAATGGCGCACGCCTGAGTACACCATGGCCACGCCGCGTTCGTTGGCAGCGTCGATCACTTCCTGATCGCGCATGGAGCCCCCTGGCTGGATGACGCAGGTCGCGCCCGCATCCACCACCACATCCAGCCCGTCACGGAACGGGAAGAACGCGTCGCTGGCTACCGCCGTGCCCTTGAGGCTCAACCCGGCGTGTTCGGCCTTGATGGAAGCAATACGTGCAGAGTCCAGGCGGCTCATCTGACCCGCACCCACGCCCATGGTCATGCCACCCTGGCAGAACACGATGGCGTTGCTCTTGACGAACTTGGCAACCGTCCAGGCAAACATCAGATCCTGCAATTGTTCAGGGCTTGGCTGCAGTGTGGTGACCACTTTCAGGTCGGACAGAGCCAGTTCATGGTTGTCGGCGCTTTGCACCAGCAAGCCCGAACTGATGCGCTTGAAGTCCATCGCATTGCGGCCCTGGCCACGCCCAGCGGGCAAGGCGATCTTGAGCACACGTACATTGGCCTTGGCTTTGAAGACTGCGAGGGCCTCTGGCGTGAAGTCGGGGGCCATCAGCACTTCAATGAATTGCTTGGACATTTGCAACGCCGCGCGCTCATCCACCGTGCAATTGACAGCGATGATGCCGCCAAAGGCGCTGGTGGGATCGGTCTGGAAGGCTTTGCTGTAGGCTTGCAGTGCATCCACACCAACCGCCACACCACAGGGGTTGGCGTGTTTGACGATGACGCAGGCCGAACCATCAAAGCTCTTGACACATTCCCAAGCGGCATCCGCATCGGCGATGTTGTTGTAGCTCAGTTCCTTGCCTTGCAACTGCTCGGCAGTGACCAGGCTGCCCGGTGCGGCGAAGGCGTCGCGGTAAAACGCGGCGCTCTGGTGTGGGTTCTCGCCGTAGCGCAGGTCCTGCAGCTTGGTGAACTGCAGGTTGTATTGGTCCGCAAAGGGTTTGCGCACCGGCACCACGGCGGCTTCGTCAAATTCGACGCTGGAGAGGTAGTCGCTGATGGCCCCGTCATAAGCGCTGATGCGGTTGAACGCCGCCACCGACAGCGCAAACTTGGTCTTGAGTGTCAAACCACCATTTTTCAACTCGATCAACACCTGCGGGTATTGCGATGCATCGGTCAGCACCGCCACGTCTTTCCAGTTTTTGGCCGCGCTGCGCACCATGGCCGGGCCGCCGATGTCGATGTTTTCGATCGCGTCTTCAAGCGTACAGCCGGCTTTGGCCACGGTGGCCTCAAACGGGTACAGGTTCACCACCAGCAGGTCGATGGTGTCGATGCCGTGGGTTTTGAGCGCTGCCATGTGCTCAGGCAGGTCGCGCCGGGCCAGCAGGCCGCCATGCACCTTGGGGTGCAGGGTTTTGACGCGACCGTCGAGCATTTCCGGAAAGCCGGTGACTTCTGCCACTTCGGTGACCGGCAAGCCCTGTTCGGCCAACAGTTTGGCGGTGCCGCCGGTGCTCAGCAGTTTGATGCCCAGCGCGTGCAGGCTCTTGGCGAATTCAACGATGCCGGTTTTGTCTGAAACTGAAATGAGTGCGTTCATGGTCGGTTGGTCTTGAGGTTGGAAATTCAGGCGTTTATATATAAAATGTGGCGTCACCCCTCGTAAACAAAGGGTAGACAGCTATCAATTGATGAGCTTGTGCTCCAGCAGCTTCTTGCGCAGGGTGTTGCGGTTCAGGCCCAGCCATTGGGCGGCTCTGGACTGGTTGTGCTCAGCGTGGTGCATCACCACCTCCAGCAGTGGTTTTTCAACCACCGCCACCAGCATGTCGTACATGCCATCGGGCTCGCTCGCGCCCAGGTCGTGCAGGTAACTTTCAAGGTTACTGCGCACACAGTCTGCAATGTGCATCGGCGTCATTCGACAGTCTCCATCTTGTTGTTTAATTTTTCCACCCCTGGGCCCGCGGGCAGGCGATCCATGCCCGCATTGAGCCCATCAAAAAAATCCGCCACCGCCGACCACTGCGTCTGGCAGTCCGTCAAGGTGTTCATGCGGCTGCGAAACGCCTCGCCACCGGGCAGCTCACGCAGGTACCAGCCAATGTGCTTGCGCGCGCTGCGCACCCCGGCAAATTCGCCATACAGGTTGTAGTGGTCTTGCAAATGCGCCAACAGCAGCTGCTTGACCTCAGCCACCAAGGGCTGGGCCAGGTGCTCGCCGGTGGCCATGAAATGCGCAATTTCCCGAAAAATCCAGGGGCGCCCCTGCGCGGCGCGGCCCACCATGATCGCGTCCGCACCCGTCGCGGCCAGCACGGCACGGGCCTTTTCGGGGCTGTCGATGTCGCCATTGGCCACCACCGGGATGGAGAGCGCCGCCTTGACAGCCGCAATGGTGTCGTACTCGGCAGCACCCCGGTAACCTTGCTCGCGGGTGCGCCCATGCACGGTGACCATCTGCACGCCAGCGTCTTGCGCGGCACGGGCCAGTTGCACCGCGTTTTTTTCGGTGTGGCACCAGCCGGTGCGCATTTTCAGGGTCACCGGCACACCATAGGGCGCACAGGCCTGTACCGTGGCCGAAACGATCTGCAGCGCCAGCACTTCGTCTTGCATCAGCGCCGAGCCGGCCCATTTGTTGCAGACTTTTTTGGCCGGGCAGCCCATGTTGATGTCGATGATCTGCGCCCCACGCTCGATGTTGTATCGGGCCGCATCCGCCATCATCTGCGGCTCGGTACCGGCAATTTGCACAGCGATGGGGCCAGGTTCGCCTTCGTGGTTAGCGCGCCGTGAGGTTTTGAGTGAATCCTGCAAATCCGGCCGGCTGGTGACCATTTCGCTCACCGCATACCCCGCACCGAGCTGTTTGCACAGTTGGCGAAAGGGCCGGTCTGTCACCCCTGCCATGGGGGCGACAAAGTAGCGATTGGGCAAAAGATAAGGGCCGATGTTCATGCGAACGAGCAATAGCGTGCAGATTTCGAAGACTTAGGGAGCGGGAGAGATTTTTGGTTGAAACTGATTCTAACTGCCCAAAATTTCAGCACCTGGAACGACTTTCCACCGCATGCCAACAGGGGGGGTACCTATACTCGCGCACCCATGGAACTCTGGTTTGAACACCTTCTGACACTGCTTGCTTTGCCCAAATTTGGTTTGAGCACGGTGTTTGTGGTGTCGTTTGTTTCGGCCACCTTGTTGCCGATGGGGTCGGAGCCCGCGGTGTTTGGCTTGATTGAACTCAACCCGCAGCTCTTCTGGCCCACGATTGCGGTGGCCACGGTTGGCAACACCTTGGGGGGCGCAGTGACCTGGTGGATGGGCCTGGCCTCTCACAAGGTGATTGAACGACATCAACATTCCAAGCACCATCTGCGCGCACTGGCCTGGCTGGAGCGACTCGGCCCCAAAGCTTGCCTGCTAGCGTGGTTGCCCGTGGTAGGTGACCCGCTGTGCGCCGTGGCGGGCTGGCTCAAATTGCCGTTTTGGCCCTGCGTGATCTACATGGCCATCGGCAAATTGGCCCGCTATGTGCTGATGACCGCTGCGTTGGTGGGGGTCTTTGGCACCTGATTTTCGAGGCGAAGCTCAGGTCTGAGGCTGTGCTTGCGGCGGGTTCAGGTGGCTGAAAAACGCCCGGTCCGCACCCAGCATGTGGCGTGCAACCAGGTCTGTGGCCAGAAACTGGAACAGTTCGCCGGTGTCCAGGTCGTGCCTTTTGAAACGCTCAACCAGGTAGGCCGCGTGGTCAAGCAGTTCGCGGTGTTGCTCCGCATGCGCTTGCACCGCAGGAAAGCCAGCTTGCTGCAGAATCTTCTCTTCCTCAGCAAAATGCCGGGTCACGTCGTCGATCAACGTGTCAATGCAGGCGGCCACCTCGTTGACCGGGCGATTGCAAAGCACGGCTGCCAGCAGGGTGTTGATCTGGGCAAACATGTCGGTGTGATGCGCGTCCAGGTCGGATTGCCCGCAAGCATAGGACGGGTGCCACACCAGCTGCATCAGGTGGGCGGTGACTTGGGGTGCTGCACCTGTCGGGAGATGTGTCTGCGCCGCCAGATGCACCTGGTTGCGCCCACTGCGTTTGGCAAGGTACAGGGCTTCGTCGGCAGCACGCAGCAAGCTGGCCACGTCTTTGGGGTCGTCTTGTGTCATCACCGCCAGCCCAATACTCAGGGTGAGGTGGCCGATCGGTGACGACTCATGCGCGATGGCCAACGCCTCGATGCCGTGGCATACCTCTTGTGCCAACACGTAGGCGCTGGCGACATCCATGCCAGGCAGCATCAGCAAAAATTCTTCGCCGCCGTAGCGTGCGACCAGGTCGTTGGCCCGTTTGGCGTGGGTTTGCAGCAACTTGGCCACGGCGATCAGGCACTGGTCACCGGCTTGGTGGCCATAGTGGTCGTTGTAGCGTTTGAAGTGGTCCACGTCCATCATGATCAGCGCCAATGGGCGGCTTTCGCGCAGGCAGCTCAGTCGTTCGCGCTCCAGCGTGATGTCCAGGTAACGCCGGTTGTAAAGCGCGGTCAGGGCATCGCGGTTGGCATGCTCGCGCAGCTGCTGGTGCAGGGCTTCGATCTCATGCAAATGGCCGTTGAGTGCTTGATTGGCCTGGATCAGCTCCGCTTTGCGCACCTGCAGCTGTTTGCGAATCTGGCGCAAGTGCTGGTTTCTGGTGAAGCCAATGTGGCCAACGGCCACCAGGTAGTAGCTGACACCTGCCAGGCAAAACACCATGACTTGCCAACTGGTCTGGGGAGAAAACGTGAAGCCATTGATCGCTATCCACAGGCCTGCGCCCGCCAGTGTGGCCAGCAGAACGGCGGGCACTCCGCGGCACCCCCTGTTGGTGGCCATATTGGTCAGGATGCCAAGCAGGGCCGAAAAGCTCAACCACACGGCAAACCCCATGGCCGCCATGTAAGCCCCTAGCAACGCGGCATCCACCAGCAGGTTGTCCATCTCGGTTTTCACCGAGTCGGCGGCGCGCAGGGAACGCCAGTACTGCAATTGCGGGTAAACCAGAAACAACGCCGCCAACAACCCCCAGGCGAGCAGCCCCGGGTTTTTGTCAGTCAAATGCATGGCGCTTGCGATGAACAGCAAGACAAACGATGCAGAGCGCATGCGGTGGTGTATTCGCACCAGCCAGAGTTTGTTCATGGATGTCTTCAGACCATGTTGTAAGTAAATGAAACAGTTTTCTCGCTTTATACCTACTTTTTTTGACACTGAACCAATGCAATAACCATAACTACAAAATGGTATTCAAGACGCCGACCATGCGCCCAAACCCCGCCACTGTGGGGGCGACCCAGCTGATACAGCGCAAACGCGCACCGCCCGCCCTGTGCCATGGCGGCGCAATGCGCTCACTCTACAGTCAAAGCACCTGACTTTGGAGTTTTGCCTGATGTGGACTGACCTGCTGCCTGTGATGAGTTATTGTTTGGTGATGACGACCACGCCGGGGCCGAACAACGTGATGCTGGCCAGCTCGGGGGCACAGTTTGGCTTGCGCGGTACGCTGCCGCAAATCTTTGGACAGAACAGCGGTGCAGCGCTGCAAACCTATGTCACCTGCCTGGGGCTGGGCAGCCTGTTTGTGACGTACCCGGTGTTGCACCAGGTGTTGCGCGTGGCCGGGGCCTTGTACTTGGTGCATCTGGCCTGGAAACTCAGCCGCAGTGCGACGAGTGAGGCGCGCACGAGCAAACCGCTGAGCTTTGCGCAAGCGGCGTTGTTCCAGGCGATCAATCCCAAGGTCTGGGTCAAGTCCATCACCCTGGCCACGGTGTTCATGCCAGTGGGTTTAAGCGCACCCGTGGGCGCGTTGCTGGTGACGGTGATCGGGTTGCTGATCGGTTTTCCCAGCGCGACCCTTTGGGCCTTGTTTGGCGTGGCGATTCGCCGCCTGCTGGCCGACCCGCGCAAGCAACGCATCTTTAACCTGAGCATGGGGGCGGTGTTGCTGGCGGTAGCAGTGAGTTTTCTGCGCTAACCTTGGGCCATGTTTTCTCTCGACCGAAACGCCCCCACCGCACTGGCTGACCAGATTGAGCTGCGCCTGCGCGAGCGGATCACCAACCGGCAATTGCCGCCTGCCGCCCGGCTGCCGTCGATTCGCCAGTTGGCCACGCAACTGGCGGTGAGTCCCAACACGGTGGTCACCGCCTATGACCGCCTGATGGCGCTGGGCATGATCGAATCTCGCGGCACGGCAGGCTACTTTGTGCGGGAGACGCGCCACACCGAACTGCCTGATGCCGTGGCGCTGGAAGCCGGTGAAGAGCAGGACGGCGTGTGGTTGGCCCAACAAGCCCACGACATGCGGGCAGGTGTGCTGCAAGCCAGCAGCGGGGCCTTGCCGCCCGCGTGGCTGGAAGATGCCGTGCCCGCCGCTGCGGTGCAACGTGGCCTGGCCCGCTCCAACGCGGGCATGGCCTCGCGCTGCCCACCACAGGGTTTGCCTGAGTTGCGTGAACGCATCGCCATGGTCTTGCGCGGCATGGGCATTTCGGTAGATGCCGGGCGCATCCTCACCACCTACGGCGGCACCCACGCCATCGACCTGATCTGCCGCGCTTTTCTGCAACCCGGCGACACGGTGTTGGTGGAAGACCCCGGCTACTTTCTGATGTTTGAGCGCCTGCGCAAAGACGGGGTGCGCATCATCCCGGTCCAGCGCCGCCCCGACGGCATTGACCTGGAGCAGCTGGAAGCCGCCTGTCGTGAACATCATCCGCGCCTGCTCTTCATCCAGACCGTGCTGCATAACCCCACCGGCTGGACCAGCACCGCGGCCAACCTGCACAAGGTGCTGGTGCTGGCGCAGCAATACGGATTTTTGATTGCCGAGGACGATGTGCAAGGCCACTTCCACCCCGGCCATGTCACGCGCCTGGCCAGCCTGTCGGGGCTGGACCGCGTCATCTACTACTCCAGCTTCTGCAAGGCCTTGAGCCCGGCGCTGCGCATGGGCTATGTGGCCGCAGATTCCACGCTGCTCAAAGCCTTGATGCGCGAGAAAATTTATTCGGTTTTGAGCACGCCTGCGCTCAACGAATACGTGCTGCTTGAGGTGCTGACCGCCGGACGCTGGCGCAAGCACCTGGACCGCCTGAACGCCAAGCTGCTGGTCGCCCGCCACGCCAGCGCGCGCCAGCTGGGTTCGGCGGGTTTGCTTCTGGAGCACCCTGGCGAGGGTGGTTTGTTCCTGTGGGCCTCGGTGCCTGATGACGTGGACCTGAACCTGCTGGTGCAGGATGCCTACCGCAACAACATCCTGCTGGTGCGTGGTGCCACCTTCCGCGCCAACAACCAGACGGACGCCCACATCCGCTTCAACGTCGCCTTCAGCCAGCAGCCGCGCCTGGCAGACTACCTGCGTGAGCGACTGCAGTCGCTGGCCGGTGCGCGGGCGGCTTTGGCGCGGGCCAGCGCCAGCGCTACTTCAGGCCATTGAGCCAGCTGCCGAGTGCCGGTACTTAGGTAGTGCTCACGCAATTGAACGGGCGCATAATCAAACCGCTGTCATGGCCAGGGCACCCCAACTCACTTTTGCAAGGGCTGATTAACATGAATGCATCTGAGCGCTATCTGCAAAATCCCAACGCATTGCCGGTGATGCCCGAGCTGGCGGTGCAGCTCATGCGCACCCTGGAACGTGAAGACACCACGCTGACCGAAGTGGCCGCACTGATCGAGCGCGACCCCAGCCTGACGGTCAAGGTGTTGCGGGTAGCCAATTCCGCCGCCGTGGGGGCACAACGTGAGATTGCCAACCTGCGCGATGCCGCCAACCTGATCGGCATGCGGCACCTGCGCGATTTATCGATGGCCGCCTGTGTCTCCAACCTCTTTCCCAAGGACGGCCAGTTCGACCGTGCGCGCTTCTGGCGTCACGGCGTGGCCACCGCCGGGCACGCCAAGGTATTGGCCGGTCTGTGTGACATCGACCCGGACACCGCCTACATCGCCGGTCTGGTGATGCGCATTGGCCGGGTGTTGATGCTGCAGGTGGAGCCTGAGATCGTGGCCCGTTGCGACGACCTGAATGACACACCCGACAGCCTGATCGGCCACGAGCTGGAGTGGCTTGGTTGCAGCCACCTGGAGGTCAGTGCGGCACTGGCCAAGCGCTGGAACTTTCCCAAGGACATCGTGGACGCGCTGACGGCAGCCCGCGACCCACTGGCCGCCTTGCCGTTTTCTGCCCTTGGCGCGGTGCTGCGCCTGTCCAGCACGCTGGCCGATGCCGGTGACCTGCAGTTGCCCGAGGTTGACACCCTGATCGCCGTGCAAACCGAGTTGATGGCGCGCATGGAACTGACAGCTGAAGACCTGGCCGAACACCTGCTGCCCTGGGATATCCTCACCCAGGGGGTTGATCAGCTCTTGTCCTGAGCGGCCTTGGGCGCGGGCCAGTGCGGCCCGGATGTGCGTGTTATCCTTTGTGCCATGTCGTGCCGTTCCATGCTCAATCCGATTCACACCACCCCCGTGGTGCGTGTTGAGCCGCCCGTGATTTCACGGTCCATGGACGCACGAATGATTACCACCATGACAACCACGGCTACCTGAGCGTCGTGCAGGTGGCCGTACCGGCTGCCTGGTGGTGATCTCTCTGAACAACCCCCGCCAAGGCAGCAGGGGTTTCAACTGTTTGGAGAGCACTATGTATCAAGATCAACACGCCAGTTTCACCTTTGGCAACCCTTGCAATGTGGCACCGTCGCAAGACATTGCGCCGCTGCGCGTGGGCATGCTCGGCCTGGGCACCGTCGGTTCAGGCACTTACCGTGTTTTACAACGCAACGCCGAGGTCATCGCGGCCAGAACCGGCAGGCGCATTAAGATGACGATGGTGGCGGTACGCCATCTGAGCCGCGCCGCCAGCATCGTGGGGTGTGACGTGGCTCTGGTGGATGACCCGTTTAAGGTGGTCAATCACCCGGAGATTGACGTGGTGGTGGAAGTGATGGGTGGCACCACCCTCGCCCGTGACCTGGTGCTGCAGGCCATTGCCAGCGGCAAACATGTGGTCACCGCCAACAAAGCCCTGCTGGCCGAACATGGCAACGAGATTTTTGCTGCCGCCCGGCAACAAGGCGTGGTGGTGGCCTACGAG